>DATLGR010000445.1:0-13264 GCA_035540415.1 Burkholderiales bacterium
GTCGGGGGCGAGCATGCGCGCGTAGCCGGCTTCGCCGTTTTGCGGCTCGAAGGTATGGCCGCCCAGGTGCTCGCCCAGGACGATCTGCAGCAGGTGCTCGAACATGGGCACGTCGACGCGCTGGCCCTTGCCGGTCTTCTCGCGGTAGTACAGCGCCGCGCTCACCGCGCTCGCCACCTGCTGGCCGACGGAGCGGTCGGCGACGATGATCGGCGCATAGCGCGGCGTCTCGGCGCCCTGCCGGTGCAGCAGCCACGGGATGCCGGCCGCGCCCTGGATGAGGTCGTCGTAGGCCGCCTTGGCGGCGTAGGGCCCCCGCTGGCTGTAGCCGAAGCAGCCGACGTAGATCACCTTCGGGTTGACCGCGCGCACGTCCTCGTACGCGAGGCGCAGGCGGGCCATCGCCTGCGGGCGGATGTTGTAGACGAGCACGTCGGCGCGCCCGGCGAGGGCGAGGCAGGCCTCGCGCGCCGCCGGCTGCTTGAGGTCGAGCACGACCGAGCGCTTGTTGCGATTGGCATTGAGGAAGATGTGCCCCATCCCCGGATTGCGGTAGGGCCAGGCGTAGCGCATCACGTCGCCGTCGGGCGGCTCGACCTTGACGACATCGGCGCCGAAGTCGGCGAGGATCTGGGTGGCGTAGGGACCCATCACCACCGTGGTGAGGTCGAGCACCCGCACGCCGGCGAGCGGGCCGCTCATGCTATTCGGGCTGGATGCCGGCGAGCTTCGCGAGCTTCGCCCAGTGCGCGATCTCGCTCTGGATGAAGCGGCCGAACTCCTCGGGCTCCATCGGCGCAACGTCGGTGCCGATGGCCGCGAAGCGCTCGCGCACCTCGGGCCGGGCGATGCCCTTCACCGTCGCCGTGTGCAGGCGCTGCACCACGTCGGCCGGCGTCTTCGCCGGCGCGACCAGGCCGAACCACGCGATGAGCTCGTAGCCCGGCAGCTCCTCGGCAAGGGCCGGCACGTCCGGGGCGAGGGGCGTGCGTTTCGCCGAGGTCACGGCGAGCCCGCGCAGCTTGCCGCCGCGCGCCTGGGCAAGCGCGTTGCCCAGGTCGACGAAGGTGAAGGCGAGCGAGCCGCCCATGGTATCGGTGATGGTCTGCGGGATGCCCTTGTAGGGCACCTCGAGGGCATCCAGGCCACCCATCGACTTCAGCATCGCGAGCGAGACCTGCGAGCCGGCCGAGCCGTAGCCGGCCGAGAGCTTGCCTTTCTGTGCCCGCGCGTGCGCGAGGAAGCCCTTCAGGTCCTGCGCCGGAAAGTCCGGGCGCACCATCAGCATGAACGAGGTCGTGCCGATGCGCGCGATCGGCGCGAAGTCCCGCACCGGGTCGTAGGAAAGCTTCTTGAACAGGCTCACGTTGGCCGCCTGCGGCGTGTTGGTGGTCACCATCAGCGTGTAGCCGTCGGCGGCCGACTTGGCCACCTCGGCCGCGGCGATGGCGCCCTGCGCGCCGGCCCGGTTCTCCACCACGAACGGCTGGCCGAGCGCCTCCTGCAGCTGGGTGCCGGCGAGGCGCGCGACCTGGTCGGTCGCGCTTCCGGCGGGGAACGGCACGATCAGCTTCACGGGGCGCGCGGGATAGGGCTGGGCGCCGGCAGCGGTCCATCCGAGCAGGCCGGCGAGCAGCAGGGCGACAAGCTTCATGGTTTCCTCGTGTGCATGAAATGTCAGGCGTTCAACCGGGCCAGCAGCTCCTTGGTCTTCGCCGGGTCGCTCGCGCGCAGCACGCGCTGGGCGAGCGTCTGCACTTCGCCGAGATTGGTGCGCAGGATGCGCTCCTTGATCGGCAGGAGCTGCGAGGGATGCATGGAGAAATTGCGCAGCCCCAGGCCGAGCAGCAGCCGCGTGAGCTGCAGGTCGCCGGCCATCTCGCCGCACACCGCCACCGGCACGCCGCCGCGGGTGGCGGTCTGAATGGTGCCGGCCACGAGCGTGAGCACGGCCGGGTGCAGCGGGTCGTACAGGTGCGCCACCGCATCGTCGGTACGGTCGATGGCGAGGGTGTACTGGATGAGGTCGTTGGTGCCGATCGACAGGAACTGCAGGCGCCGCATGAAGATCGGCAGCGCCAGCGCCGCCGCCGGGATCTCGATCATGCCCCCCACCTGGATCTCGCGGTCGTAGGGGATGCCGCGCTCTTCCAGGTGCTCGCGCGCCTGGCGGATGAGCTCGAGCGTCTGCTCGATCTCGTGCACGTGGGCGAGCATCGGCAGCAGGATGCGCACCTTGCCGTAGTGCGAAGCGCGCAGGATCGCGCGCAGCTGCGCGAGGAACATCTGCGGCTCGGCCAGGCAGAAGCGGATCGCGCGCAGCCCCATCGCCGGATTCGGCGTGGTATGCGGGCCGCCGTTGAGCGCCTTGTCGGCGCCGATGTCGAGCGTGCGCAGCACCACCGGGCGGCCCTCCATCGCACGCGCCACGCTGCGGTACGCCTCGAACTGCTCGTCCTCCCCGGGCAGGTCCTTGCGGTTGAGGAAGATGAACTCGGTGCGGAACAGCCCCACCCCCTGCGCGCCCGCGTCGAGCGCGTCGGGCACGTCCTCGGGCAGCTCGATGTTGGCGAAGAGCTCCACCGGCGTGCCGTCGAGGGTGGCCGCCGCGGTGGTGCGCAGGCGCTTCAGCTTCTCGCGCTCGAGGTCGAGCTGCGACTGGCGCAGGCGGTACTCGGCGAGCACGACGGGATCGGGATTGACGATGACCACGCCTTGCACGCCGTCCACGATGAGCAGCTCGCGCTCGCTGATGGTCTGGAAGGCGTGGTGCAGGCCGACGATCGCCGGGATGCCGAGGCTGCGGGCGACGATGGCGGTGTGCGAGGTGACGCCGCCCACATCGGTGACGAAGCCGCCGAAGTGGTGGCGCTTGAAGAGAATCATGTCCGCAGGCGACAGGTCGTGCGCCACCACGATGAGGTCCTGCTCCTGCTCGAGCGCCGGCTCGGCCAGCGACTGCCCGCCCATCAGCGCCTTGAGCACGCGCTCGACCGCCTGCTGCACGTCGGCCTTGCGCTCGCGCAGGTACGGATCGTCGATCTCGTCGAAGCGGTCGGTGAGCCGCTCCATCTGCTGCACCAACGCCCACTCGGCGTTGACCCGGCGGCTGCGGATCAGGTCCTTGGGGGCCTTCGACAGCGCCGAATCGTCGAGGATCATGCGATGCAGGTTGAGGAAAGCCTCGAACTCCGGCGGCGAGTCGGCCGGGATGTGCGCCTTGAGCGCCGCGAGGTCCTCGCGCGCCTTGGCAAGCGCGGCCTCGAAGCGGCCGACCTCGGCGGCGACGGCCTCTTCGGGCAGCTCGTAGTGCACCACTTCCAAATGGGCGGTCGCTACCAGATGGGCGTGGCCGATGGTGACGCCGCCCGAGACCGCGTGGCCATGCAGGACGAAGTTCATTCGCGCTCGCCGAAGCGGCCCGCGATGAGCCCGGCGATGGCGGCGATGGCGTCCTCGGCGTCCTCGCCGCTCGCCTCGATGAGCACCGAGCTGCCCTTGCCCGCGGCGAGCATCATGACGCCCATGATGCTCTTCGCGTTGACGCGGCGCCCGCTGCGCGAGAGCCAGATCTCGGCGCGGTAGCCGCTTGCCACCTGGGTGAGCTTCGCCGCGGCACGCGCATGCAGCCCCAGCTTGTTGATGATCGGTGCCTCGCAGCTAGCCATCGCAGCAACGGTCGGAGTTCATGTGGACCAGGCCCTCGGCCCCGCCGGAGAGCGCGCGCTGCACCGCGCCGCCGAGGTTGCCGTTGCGTCCGGTGAGCACGCGCAGCAGCATCGGCAGCGACACGCCCGAGACCCCTTCGATGCGCCCGTCGCGCAGGAGCTTCGAGACCACATTGCCCGGCGTCGCGCCGAAGATGTCGGTGAGGATGAGAACGCCGTCGCCCGCCTCGAGCTCCTGCAGCAGCTCGCGCGCCCGCCCCAGCAGGTCCTGCGGCTCGTCCTGGCGCCACACGCTCAGCGTCGCCACCCGCTCGGGCCGCCCGCCCAGGATCTGGGCGGCGCTCTCGAGGAGCGCGGTGCCGATCTCGCCGTGGGTGACGATCAGGACGCCGATCATCGCAGCCGCGATTCCAGCGCCTCGATGAACAGCTGCGCCACCGGCAGCCCGGTCTGGTCCTGGATCTCGCGAAAGCCGGTCGGGCTCGTGACGTTGACCTCGGTGAGCCAGTCGCCGATCACGTCCAGGCCCACGAACAGCAGCCCGCGGTCGGCGAGCCGCGGGCCGACGGCCTCGGCGATCTCGCGGTGGCGCGCGCTCACCGGCTGCGCCTCGCCGCGCGCGCCGGCGGCGAGGTTGCCGCGCGATTCGCCGGGCTTGGGAATGCGCGCGAGGCAGTGCGGCACCAGCTTGCCGTCGAGCAGGATCACGCGCTTGTCGCCCTGCGCGATCTCCGGGATGAAGCGCTGTCCCATGACCGTGCGCGCGCCGCCCTGCGCCATGATCTCGACGATCACGTTGCGGTTGGGATCATCGCGGCGCACGCGGAACACCGCCTCGCCGCCCATCACGTCCAGGCGCTTGATCACCACGTCGCCCTGCTCGTCGATGAAGCGCTGCAGCTCGCGCGGCTCGCGCGTGACCAGGGTCGGCACGCAGAACTCGGGAAACTCCGCGATGGCGAGCTTTTCGTTGTGATCGCGGATCGCGTCGGGCGCGTTGAACACCCGCGCCCCTGCGCGCGCCGCGGCCGACAGGAGCCAGGTGCTCACCACGTACTCGAGGTCGAAGGGCGGGTCCTTGCGCATCAGCACCGCGTCGAAGTCTTTGAGCGCGCGCTCGGCGGATTCTTCGGCGCGGTACCAGTCCTCGTCCTCGTCGCCGAGCGAGAGGCGCGTGGCGCGGGCGGCCACCTGGTGGCGCTCCCAGCGCAGCGACGCCTGCTCGCACACCCAGACCGCGTGGCCGCGCGCCTGGGCGGCGCGCATCATGGCGACGGTCGTGTCCTTGTACGCCTTGAGCGCGTCCGGCGGATCGATGATGAAGAGGAGGGCCAGGCTACTTGCTCTGCGAGACCATGAATTCGACCGCCGCGCGGATCTCGGCGTCGCTGAGCGCCGGCTGGCCGCCGCGGGGCGGCATCGCCCCCTTGCCCTTCACCACCGCGGCCACCATGGCGTCCATCCCCTGCGCGATGCGTGGCGCCCAGGCCTTCGAGTCGCCAAGCGCGGGCGAGCCGGCGATCGACTGCGTGTGGCAGGCGGCGCAGGCCTTGACGTAAACCGCCTTGCCCTCGCCCACGGGCTTGGGCGCCGCGGCGGGCGGCGCGGCCGGCGCCGGCGGTGGGATCGGCACCGCGGCGACCGCCGGAGGCTGCGGCTTGGCCGCCTCCTTGGGCGCCGGCGGCTCCTTGAAGTCGGCGCCCGAGCGGTTGGCCATGTACACCACCGCGCGTGCCACCTCGACGTCGGTGAGCGTGGGATCGCCGCCGCGCGGCGGCATCGCCTTGATGCCCGTGATGGCGTTCTTCACCATGCGGTCGAGCCCCGCCTTGATGTGCTGCGCCCAGGCTGCCTTGTCGCCGATGCGCATGGCTCCGGCGATGCCGGCGTCGTGGCAGGTGGCGCACACGGTCTTGACGATCTGCTCGCCGGTGCGCGCGCCCGGGGGCGCCGGGGGTGCGCCGAACTCCACCCGGCCGACGGGCTGCAGACGCGCCGCGACCGCGTCCGGCGCCAGGCCGCCGGGATCGGAGCTGCGCACGCTCACCACCGCGTTTACGATGAACATGATGGTGATCACGGGCACCGCGAACGATAGGGCGACGACTACCAGGAGTTGCTTGGGCGTCTTGATGAACGAGGAATGCGGATCGTGCTCGGCGGCGGCCATTGTTGGGAGTCTTGGGTGGGGGATAAAGGCATGATTTTAGCTTCAATGCTTTCATGGCTCGCTGGCTGATCCTCGCCGGCGCGGTGCTCATCCTCCTCGGGCTCGCGTGGCCCTGGCTCGCGAAGCTCGGGCTCGGCCGGCTGCCCGGCGACGTGGTCGTCGAGCGCGAGAATTTCCGCTTCTACTTTCCGATCACCACCAGCATCATCGTCTCGCTCGTCCTGTCGCTCCTGGTCTGGCTGTTTTTCCGGCGCTAACGCATGGACGGGGAAGAGAAAAACGGCTATCCTGCCGGCCCTTTCCCGTGGCGCCCGTAGCTCAGCGGATCAGAGTATTGGCCTCCGAAGCCAAGGGTCGTGGGTTCGAATCCCGCCGGGCGCGCCAGCTTCCGCCGGTGTATTCCGGTCACATGGGTGACGGTTTATACCGGAGACATGGGTAACAGTTTCGCCTCGAACGGGTTAGCCACCGGTTCGAGGCGACATGTCTCATCGTCAAAGGAGGTTTCTACCCGGCCGCCTGCGTGCGGTAGTTGCCCGGGAACATCGCGCGCTTCGCCTCGTCGTCCATCTCCGTCTTGAACGCGTGGCGATCCTTGAGCGCGATCGCCTTTTGAGACGCCGGGCGCGCGTTGATCTCGTCGACGAGCCGCTTCACGTTCGTGAGCTTCGCCGCATGGTCACCGAGGATGTTCTGCACGAGGCGCGCCCAGCCCCACAGCGCCATGTCGACCACGGTGTAGGTGTCGCCCACCATGTACTTGCTCTTCGCCAAGTGCGCGTCGACGATGTCCCAGTGGCGCTGCGCCTCGAACTCGTAGCGGTTGAGCGCGTAGGCGATCTTCTCCGGCGCGTAGACCTTGAAGTGCACGTACTGCCCGCTGAACGGCCCGACCCCCGAGGCGATGAACATCAGCCACGACAGCATCGGCCCTCGCTGCTCCTTCTTCGCCGGCAGGAACTTGCCGGTCTTCTCCGCGAGGTAGAGCACGATGGCGTTGCTGTCGAACACTGTCACGTCCCCATCGACGATCGACGGCACCTTGGCGTTCGGGTTGATCGCCAGGTACTCGGGCCTGTGCTGCGCGCCCTTGCGCGTGTCGATTGGAATCGGCTCGTAGGCGAGCCCCATCTCCTCGAGGCAGAGGGCTACCTTCATCGGGTTGGGGGCGGTGCTGTAGTAGAACTTGATCACTTAGTCTCCGTGGTTCGATGGCCGGACGGCCGGGGAGCGACATCCTACGTCAGCAGCTTGTCGCCCCCGCTCAGGCGGGGCCTAGTTTTGCTGCGGACTGACCTGCCCGGCCGAGCGGAACGGTGAGATAGAAGCCGAACGTCTCCAGCGCGCTGTAGCGCGGCACGCGGGGGAAATACACCGCGTTCAGCATTACCGGCCCGAAGTCGTAGCTCAGCACCGGCAGCGGCGCGGCGAAGGTGCGCCCGTCGTTGTACGTCGGGCTTGAAAGCACGGCCAGTCCGCCGCCCGCGCGCAGCGACCCCCGGCGCCACTGGTAGCCGAGCGTTGCGAAGCGTGCGGTCGCGCCGCCGCTGTCGCGGTAGGCGCCGGCCTCGGCGAAGGCCCGGTTGGGCCATTCGTAGCGTAAGGCGAGCCCGGGGTTGAACTCCTCGAATTGCCGTTCCCGCGCGGCGGCACGGTCGACGTGATAGGACGCGCCGTAGACGTTGAACGCCCAGCCCTGCGCGGCCGCGCCCGCGGGCGCCGCCAGCGCGGCGGCCAGCGCGCCCTGCAACACGCGTTCCCGGGTCTTCTTCATGGTCCTAACGGCCCACTCCTTGCATGCGTGCCGGACGGTCCATTTCCTTTTCTTCCAGGAGCACATCACATGAAAATGAAGTCACGCGCTGTCAAGGCCGCACTGGCGCTATCGCTGGGCGCGCTGCTTCCGGGCGCCGCGATCGCCCAAACCACGACCGGGACAGGCATGCAGATGCCCTGGCAGGGGCAATTCTGGGGCCATTTCGGCGCCAGCATCGGCGCCGGCGAGACCGGCCTCGACGCGCCCCCGGGCGTCAATCGCGATCGCCGCGACACCGTGTGGCGGGTCTACGGCGGCGGGCGCTTCAACAATGCCATCGGCGGCGAGATCGGCTGGGTGGATCTGGGCACCTACAACTACACGGCACCCGGGACGCCGGGCGCGGACGTGAGCGCCGAGGGCCTGGACCTCGCGTTGATCGCCGGCGTTCCGTTCGCCAACAACTGGAACATCTTCGGCAAGTTCGGCGCGGCGTACCTGCGCTCCGCGGTCGGTACCGGCATCGCCGGGCTAGACGCAGGCTCCCACCGGCGTTGGGGCATGCGCTACGGCGCGGGCGTGCAGATGGGGCTTGCTCAAAACTGGGCGGTACGCCTGGATCTCGACCGCTATCGCGTGCGCTTCCCGGGTGAGCGGGACAACATCGACACCGTCATGCTGGGCGTGCAGTACAACTTCCGCTAGACGTTCTTCAACCCCCGGGGGTCAGGGTTCCTGCCCTGACCCCCGCGCCTGACCCCCAGCCGGGCGAGCAGTACGCCGATCCCGGCGACGGCTAGGCCGCCCAGGGAGAGCTGCAGGTGGCTCCAGCCGAGCTCGCCGCCCCCCGGCAGCGCCATCGCCATGCCGCCCGCGAAGAGCAGGGCGCGGGCCGCTGCGCCCGCGAGCTCGCCGCGGATTCGCCCCAGGCCCGAGATGTACCCTTCCAGCGCGCAGGCGATGAGCGCGATGCCCGCCACCGCGGTGCCCACGACGATCGCGATCTCGCCCCACGAGCCGCGCAGGATGAGCGCCGGGTTGAGCACGAAGAAAAAGGGCACGAAGTACATCGCGCTGCCCAGGCGCAGCGAGCGCAGCCCCACCGCGATCGGCGAGGCTTTGGCGATCCCGGCCGCGACGAACGCCGCGATCGACACCGGCGGCGTGATGAACGAGACCATTCCCCAGTAGAGCATGAAGAGGTGCACCGCCACCGGGTCGAACCCCGCCGCGACCAGCGGCGGCGCGAGCACGATGGCGAGGAAGATGTAGCAGGCCGTGATCGTCATCCCCATGCCGAAGACGAAGCTCGTGATGGCGCCCATGACCAGCAGCACGTAGACGTTGTTGCCGGCGAGGTAGACGAGGTCATTGGCCAGCGTGCCGGCGAGCCCGGTGACCGAGAGCGCGCCGATGATCAGGCCGACCCCGGCAAGCAGCGCTGCGAGCTCGGCGAGCGCGGCCGCCACGCCCTCGAGCAGCGCGCGCAGCTTCGCCCAGTCGAGCCGGTGGGCCGGCGTGAGCTGGTTGATGACCAGGAGGAGCGCCGTCGCATAGAAGGGGGCGAGGGACTCTCGCTGCAGCCAGAGCAGCATCCACACGAGAAGCGCGAACACGAACAGGTAGTGCCATCCGGCGAGGAAGGTGCGTCCCAGCGGCGGCAGCTCGGCGCGCGGCAGCCCGGCGAGGCCGTTGCGCGCGGCGTAGCCGTCGATCTGCACGAACAGCGCAAAGTAGAAAAGGAGCGAGGGCACCAGCGCCGCGACCGCGATGGTGACGTACGGCACGCCCAGGAAGGCCGCCATCACGAATGCGGTGGCGCCCATCACCGGCGGCATGAGCACGCCCCCGGTCGACGCGCAGGCTTCGACGCCGCCCGCGTACGCGGGCGAGAAGCCGATGCGCTTCATCGCCGGAATGGTCACCACGCCGGTGGTGAGCACGTTCGACACCACGCTGCCCGAGACCGAGCCCATGAGCCCGCTCGCGAAGATCGACACCTTGGCGGGGCCGCCGCGCACGCCGCCGAAGAGCGCAAGGGCCAGGTTGTTGAAGAACTGCGCTGCCCCCGTGTACTGCAGCACCGCGCCGAACGTCACGAACCCGATCACCAGCTCGCCGAAGGCGCGCATCGGGATGCCGAGCGCGCTCTCGCTGCTGGCGAAGTGAAACGAGGCCGTGCCGGCCAGGTCGCGCGGCAACCCGGAGATCGGCCCCGGCATGTAGCCGGCGAACACGGGGTAGAGCGAGATGACGGCGACCACGGCGGCGACCGCGTGGCCGCCCGCCCGCCGGGTGGCTTCAATCAGCATCGCCCAGCCGGCGCAGGCGACCAGCACCGCCGGCACCGGCGCCTTGTACTCCCAGCCCTCCAGCACGATGCGGTGCGCGTTCCAGCCGAAATAGGCGAACACGCCGATGGCGAGGGCGAACAGCGCGGCGTCGTACCAGGGCACCGTGTCGCGCGGCGCGCGCGCGCTCGCCGGCAGCAGCAGGAACACCGGTCCGACGAGCAGCGCCGAGAGCCAGTAGAGATAGGCGCTGTCGAGCAGCGTCTTGCCGACGAAGAAGCCGAGGTTGGCGAGCTGGTTGAGCGCCAGCGCGAGCGCGCCCAGCACCACCCCGATGAGCACGGCGCGCCAGGCAGGCGCCAGCCTGCGGTAGCGCGCCGCTTCCGTGCTCACCAGGTCGTCGTTACCGGATCGAACCCTGCTTTGGCAAGCGCCTCGGCCCGCGTCTTCTGCCAGGCGGCGGCGAACGCCTTGTCGTCGGCGTGCTTGGTCTTGCGCACCTGCGCCCAGGCGTCGGCGAGGACTTTCTGGCGCTGAACGAGCTTGTCGTTATGCGCCTGGTGCTCGGGCTTCCACTTGCCCGCCTCGCGCCAGTAGCGGATGGCGCCGTCGTGGTAGGGGATCACCCAGGCGAAGTTCTGCCGCTCGACCGCCCAGCCGCTGTTGCCGGGGGCTGCGTCCTTGTACAGATCGAAGGTCTCGACCATCGCGCGCGTCATGTTGTAGACGAGATCGCCGTTCTGCGACGCGTAGGTCATCAGGATCGGGTACGGATAGGTGGCCGACTCGGCGGGTTTCTCCTTGGAGAGCTCCGCGCCCTCGGTCCCCATGAACGGGAAGAAGAACGGCGCCACCTTGTTCATGCGCGCCCAGCCCTCCTTGTCGTTGTGCGGGAAGGTCGGATAGACCAGCCCGCGCGGCGACTTCGCCACCTTGTAGGCCAGGCCCGAGATGGACGAGGTGAACGCGGCGTCGACCTGGTTGTTGACGATGCCGTCCATCGCCGCGCCGAAGCCGCCGAACTCGACGCGCTGCACGTCGTTCCAGGTGAGGTTGGCGAAGGCGAGCATCGCGGTGATGTTCTGGTTGAGCGACGGCGCGCCGATCACCCACGCCACCCGCTTGCCCTTCAGGTCCGCCACCGTGCGCACGCCGCTGTCGCGCGCCGCCACGATGGTGAGGACCTGGTCGGACGTATTGAGCATCAGGCCGCGGATCGGCTGCGGACCCCAGTCGGGCGCGCCGAACTCGAACACGCCTTCCTGGGCGAGGTAGGCGCCGCCCACGCCGTTGGCGGAGAACTGCACCTGGCCTTCGCGCACCGGCAGGTTGCGCGAGATGTCGTTCTTGCCGGGCAGCACGCGCAGGCTGACGTTGTATTTCTGCTTGAGGGCATTGCCGATGGCCACCGCCTGGTTGTAGCCGCCGGAGCCTACGTCATAGGCGCTCCAGGCCACCGTCGCCGGGAGCTTGACCTGCGCCGACACCGCGCCGGCGACGAGCGTGCCGACGATGAACGCAACGAGTTTCATGCCGTTCCTCCTCCGAGAGATGGGCAGCCACATCTTAAACCGCCGAAATGAAAAGGGACGCGCACGGCGTCCCTTGCGGCAATGCAGCAGGCGATGACCCCGCTATTTCTTGCCGAACACCCGGGCAAAGAATTTGTCCATCTCGGCCTTGGACTGCCGGTCGGCTTTCGCGTGGTAGGCGATCGGCATGTTGAACTTCTTGCCCGCCTCCGTCGCCCGGGGGTTGGTGAAGGCGTGCACCGCGCCGGGGTAGTCGACCAGGCGGTAGGTCACCTTGGCCGCCTCCATTTCCTTCTTGAACCCCTCCACCTGTTCGCGCGGCACCAGCGGGTCGTCGGCCCCGTTCAGCACCAGCACCTGCGCGCGCACCTTGCCCGCCTGGGCCGGCTGCTGCGTGCCCAGGCCGGCGTGGAAGGCGGCCACCGCCGCGAGGTCGACCCCTGCGCGCGCCATGTCGAGCGCCACCGAGCCGCCGAAGCAGAAGCCGATCGCACCGATGCGCTTCGGATCCACCGTCGGGTGCTTCGCGAGCTGCTCGCGGGCCGCGTTGAAGCGCGAAAGCTGCACCGCCGCGTTCTTGCGCACCGAGCCGGCGAGCTGCCCGGCGCTCTTCGGGTCTTCCGCCGTGCGGCCCTCGCCGTACATGTCGACCACGAAGGCGGTGTAGCCCTTGGCGGCGAGATCGCGCGCGGCATCGCGCGTGTGCTCTGTGATGCCCCACCATTCATGCACCACGAGGATTCCCGGCCGGCGGCCTTTTTGCGCGTCGTCGTACACCACGAAGCCGCGCATCGTAGTTTCGCCGTCCTTGTACGCGACAGCTTCTTCGCGCACCGCGGCCGCAGCCGACAGGGCCCAGAACGACAGCGCGACGAACGCGAGATGCTTCAGCACGGTCAATCTCCTTGGTAGGCGAAAATCAGCAGTTGGTGACGCAGCGCCCGGCGCCGTTGAACTCCATCGTGCGGCCGCTGAGCGGCACATGCACCGGCATCCGCGCGGCCTTCTGGAAGGCAGCGGTGCGACTGTTCGGGGTGAGCTTGCCGCCGACCGTCGCCGGCTCGTTGGCGTGCGAGGCAATGACCGACGCGGGGCGCACAAGCTCGTTCACGACATAGGCGGACTCCGCCGGGCCAGTCGTGAACGGGAAGCCGCCGATGTTCATCACCACCAGGTTCGGGCCGTAGTGGCGCCGCACGAATTCCTGCTCGGCGGTAATGCCGGTGTCCCCGGAGAGGTACGCAACCAGACCGTTGCTGAATCGCAGCACGAACCCTCCGGCATCGCCCACATAGGCGGTCAGGCCGCTCGCCTGCAGCGCCTGCCCCTGTTCCTGACCGAGGAAATCCGCCGGCAGGCCGTTGGGATGCAACGCGGCGACGCTCGCGACCTGCACCTTGCCGACGCTGGTCCAGGCACTGGGCCGAAGCAGGCGCACGAGCTTCGACGGATCGCCGCCGAGCGATTTCACCTTGGCCGCGAAGAACGTGTGCATCTCGCCGCCGACGATGAGCGGCGCTTGCTTGCCGAGTACGATGTTCACGGTGTTCGAGTTCGGTGTGACGCGGACCGAGAAGTCCGGCTTTTGGCAGGCACCCGCGTTGGCCGCCGGCTGGATCAAATCGCCGAGATGGTCGGCATGAACGTGGCTGAGCAGCACCGCGTCGATTCTCCCGAGGCGCGGGTCGGCCGGCCCGCGGACGGTGCGCCCGGCGTCGTACAGCACGCGGGTGCCGTCGGGGTCTTCGAACACCAGCGCGCGGTCGAGCGGGCAGAAATCGCCGTCGTGGCTTCCGAGCGGCGTGATCTTCACGGTCGGTCCCGCGGCCGCCGGCGGCTGCTCTCCC
>DATLGR010000446.1:0-1989 GCA_035540415.1 Burkholderiales bacterium
GGCTGAGCGCCACCAGCGGGTCTGTGACCTGCACGCGCGCGAGCGTGCCGTCGAAGTTGCGCAGCTCGCGCCCGGTGAGCTGGCCCGGCACGCCCGCCGCGCCCATCACGCCCAGGCTCACCGCCGCGGGCCACTGGATGCCGACCTGGGTCAGCACCGAGTGCCCCACCTCGAGCAGCTCCACCTCCAGCATCACCTCCGGCAGCGCGAGATCCTGCGCCGCGATCAGGCGCTCGATGATGCGGATGGCCTCCGGCGAGTCGCGCACCACCAGCAGGTTCAGCGCCTCGTCGACGTAGAGGTCGCGCGTCTTCACCAGCGCGCGCACCATGCTGGCGGTCTGCTTGGCGTCGGCGTTCTCGAGATAGAAGCTGCGCACCACGAGCTGCCGGTAGGCCTGCACCTTCTCGGGGGTGTTCGGGTAGACGAGGATCGTGGTCTCGTTCAGCACCCGGCTCTCGAGCAGGTTGGTGAGCAGCACGATGCGCAGCACTTCCTCCATCGGCACCTCGCGCACGAAGACCGTGGTGCGCAGCTCCGGGGCAACCCCGGCGTCGTAGACGAAATTGAGCCCGCTTCGCTTGGCGATGAGCTCGAGCACCGAGCGCACCGGGGCGTCGCGCAGCTCGATGGTGATGGGCCTGGCGAGCTGCGCGCGCAGCTCGGGGGCGAACCCCAGGGTGCGCATGCGCGCCTCCTCGACCTGGCGCACGATGGCGCGCGCCTCCCGGTGGCGCGGATTGCGCGCGAGCGCCTCCTTCGCGCGCGCCGCGGCAGCCTCGGCCTCGCCGCGCTTCAGCGCCGCGGCGGCCTCGGCGACGATCGGCGCGGTCTCGCGCTCCGTCGCCACCGCCTGCAGGCCGGCGAGGGCGCGCGGATGGCCGGGCTCGAAGCGCAGCGCGCGCTGGTAGGCCGCCTCGGCGGCTTCCAGCGTGCCCGCCGCGCGCGCGTTGTCGCCCACCTGCACCAGCCGCAGCACCAGCAGCGCCCGGTGACGCAGGTAGTAGTTGCGCATCTCCCGGTCGAGCGGCTCGGCCTTGAGCGCTTCCTCGATGCGCGCGAGGCCTTCTTCCACCTGGCCCGCCTCGACGAGCTCGCGGCCTTCGCGGAACTGCTGCGGGGTTGCGCAGCCCGCGATGCCGAGCAAAAGCGAGAGGGCGAGCGCGGTCAGGGAAAACTTCATCGGCAGCCCCGGATGGTGCCGCGTCTCGCGCCCGCGGCCCATCCGCCAACCGGCAGGGGTCAGCCCCCGGCAGGCTTGAAGAAGAACTGCCAGTCGCGATAGCGCTTGGCGTCGGCGAAGCTCTCGTTGCCGCGCGCGAAGCCGGCCGTCTTGATCGGCGGCGCTTCGGACTTGCTGTACACGCCCATGATGCCCCCGCCTGGGGCCTCGATGAGGCCCCAGGTGGGGGCGCCGGTGATCGGATCGGGGTAGGGCTTGCGCAGGTGGCGGACCGGGTTGGGGAAGCGCCGGTCCTGCAGCAGCTCGTCGATCGACGGCGGGTAGGTCTGGTCCTTCCGGTAGTAGCCCTCGATGGCGAGCCGGTACTGGTTGCCGCGGAAGAGCAGCTCCGCCTCGCGCTCGCGCTGCGCCGCGTGCGAGGCGAGCTCGCCGTAGGCCACCACCCCGAGCCCCATGACCGAAGCCAGGATCAGCGCGCCGATGAGCGTGAAGCCCTGCTGCCTACCAGCGCTCATAGCCCTTCGCGGCGCTGCGCACATCGTAGATCCCGCCCTTCTGCGGGTCGCTCGGCGGCACCGGGACCCAGGTGCGCGGCGAGGCGGTGAAGGGGTCGGCCGGAATGGCGCGCAGATAGCGCTTGCTCACCAGCTCCTCCAGGGTGGCCGGATACTTGCCGGCGTCCGCGTAGTGCTTGTCGAGCGCATCGCGCATCACCATGAGGTTTTCCTTCAGCACCGCCTCCTCGGCCTTGCGCACCCGGCCGACGTAGTCGGGCACCACCACCGAGAGCAGGAGCGCGATGATGG
>DATLGR010000447.1:0-2536 GCA_035540415.1 Burkholderiales bacterium
GCGCCTGGTCGCGCAGCGGCTCACCGAGCACTGGGGTCGGCCGGTGGTGGTCGAGAACGTGGCCGGCGCCACCGGATCGATCGGCGCCAACACGGTGGCGCGCGCGGCGCCCGACGGCTATACGCTGCTCGTCACGGTCGACATCCCGCTCACCATGTACCCGGCGGTGGCGCGAAAGCTGCCTTACAACCCGCTCATTGACTTCAGGCCGATCGCCAACGTCGCGCGCACTTCGAACGCGCTGTTCGTCAACGCCGCCCTGGGCGTCTCGACGGTGGAGGAGCTCATCCAGCTCGCGAAGAAGCACCCCGGCAAGCTGACGTTTTCCTCGGCGGGAATCGCCTCGCCGGCCCACTTCGGCGGCGAGCTGTTCAAGACCACTGCGGGGGTCGACATGACGCACGTGCCCTACAAGGGCGCGGCGCCGGCGATGGCGGCGGCGGTGTCCGGCGAGGTGAACCTGATGTTCGGGCCCATCACCCAGGGCCTGCCGCACCTGAAGAGCGGCAAGCTGCGCGTCCTGGGCGTCACGGGACCGCAGCCCACGCCGCTGCTGCCGGGGGTCAAGCCGCTGGCCGAGCAGGGCTTCCCGGGGCTTGTGGTCTACAACTGGTATCCGGTGATGGCGCCCGCGGGCACGCCCGACGCCGTCGTGAACACCGTGATCGCCGGCCTGAAGAAAGTGTTCGCCGACGAGGCGTTGCGCACGCGCCTGGCCGACATGGGCACCGAGCCCGACTGGGACGGCCCCGACGCCGTGATGAAGCTGATCGCCGCCGACATCAAGCGCTGGAGCGAGCTCGCGCAGCGCGCGAAGATCGAGTCGCCTCAGTAGCTGCGCAGCGCCGCGGCCGCGCCGGCGAGCGCGTCCCAGCCGGAGCAGTGGCCTACCGCGTCGAGCCGGTCGAGCTCGAGGCTGCCGTTCAGCACGGCGTGCAGCGCCTCGTGCGCCTCGCCGGCGGCGGCGGCGGCAAGGTGCGCGGCGCTGATGGCGCTGGTGCGCGCGCCGAGGCGCGGCTCGAGCCAGCGCCAGAGGCCGTCGGCCTGCATGCCGCGGCCGCCCAGGCGCAGCGCCACCAGCATTCCGCCCAGGTAATCGTCGCCCGAGGGCGTAAGCCCGGGCCCCAGGCCGATCAGCTGCTCGGCTTCGGCGCCGAGCGCGTTGCCGACGAGCCAGCGCTCGAGCGCCTCCAGCGCGGGCTGCGCGTGGCTGCTCAGCCCGTTGTGCTTGCCCAGAAGCAGGCAGCCCAGCCCTTCGGCGGGAACGCGCGCGCGTGCCGCTTCGCGCACCCGGGCAAGGTCGATGGGCCCGAGCGAGGACGGCGGCCGCCACGGCTCGGCCGATTGCGCATCGAGCGCGACGCGCGTGCCCAGCGCCGGAATCTCGACTTCGCGCACGAGGGCATTGAGGGGGCCGCAGCCCAGCGAGGCGTCGCCCACGCAGGCATAGCGCTCGCCCGGCAGGCGCAGGTAGAAGCTGCGGCGGAACGCCGCGCACACCTCACCCGGGCCGGCGGCCAGAGCCTCCTGTGCGAAGCGGCCCGCGCGCTCAACCCGGAACGACATGCGTGCCGGTTTCGCCGGCGAGCGCGGGCAGCGCCCGATCGAGGTGAGCGATGACCGCGCGCCGGCCCCCGCCTTCCACGTGCCGGAGGGCCGCCTCGACCTTCGGTGCCATGCTGCCGCGCGCGAAATGGCCTTCGGCCTGGTAGCGCTTGAGCTCCGACACGGTGACCCGGTCGAGCGCGCGCTGGCGCGGCGTATTGAACTCGACCGAGACCCGGTCGACCGCGGTGAGGATGAGGAGGTCGGCGATCCCCAGCGAGCGCGCGAGCAGCGCCGAGGTGAGGTCCTTGTCCACCACGGCCTGCACCCCTTGCCAGTCGCCGGCGGTGTCGCGCACCACCGGAATGCCGCCGCCGCCGCCGGCGATGACCACCGCGCCCGCCGCGAGGAGCATCTCGACGACGGGCAGGTTGATGACCTGGCGCGGCTCGGGCGAGGCGACGCAGTGCCGCCAGCCGCGGCCGGCGTCCTCCATCATGTTCCAGCCGGTGGCATGGAAGCGGCGCGCCTCGGCCTCGGTGAAGAAGGGCCCCACCGGCTTGGAGGGGTTCTGGAAGGCCGGGTCGGCGGCGTCGACCTCGACCTGCGTGAGCACGCAGGCCGCCTGGCGCTCCAGGCCGGCGCGGCGCATGGCGTTTTCCAGCGACTGGATGAGGATGTAGCCGATCCCGCCCTGGCTGTGCGCTACGCACACGTCGAGGCGCATCGGCGGAATCGACTCGCGCGTGAGCATCATGCGCAGCAGGATCTTGCCCACCACGGGGCCGTTGCCGTGCGTGATGAGGAGCCGGTTCTTTGCGCGGATGAGCGGCAGGAGCGCCTGCGCGGCGCGCTCGGCCACGTGCTCCTGCTCCTCGGTGGTGCCGCGGATATCCTCCGGATGCGTGGCGTTGCCGCCGATCGCGACGAGAAGCGAGTCCGGGACCGGCACGCGCCTAGCCTTCGCGGTACACCGCGAGCGCGGCGTCGA
>DATLGR010000448.1:0-14032 GCA_035540415.1 Burkholderiales bacterium
GCCCTGCATCCGGCATGACGCCCTCGGCCCATCCGCTCAGCCCCGAGGTGCGCACCGTCTCGACGCGCGATCTTGCCTGGCTGATCGGCGCGCTGCTACTCGTCATCGCGCCGCACTCCCTGCGCGCGCCCTGGTGGCTCACGCTGCTCACGCTGTGCCTGTTCGGCTGGCGTTTCCACTACGCGCTCAACCGCGCGTTGCCCCCCTCGCGCTGGCTGGTGCTCGCGGTGGCCGGCGTCGCGATGCTCGGCGTGTGGCTGGAATTCCGCACGCTGTTCGGCCGTCAGCCGGGCATCGTGCTGCTGATGCTGTTCTCGGGCCTGAAGGTGCTCGAGACCCGCTCCCACCGCGACGCGGCGGCAGCCGCCTTCCTGGGCTACTTTCTGATCATCACCAACTTCCTGTACACGCAAAGCATCCCCACGGCGCTGCTGATGTGCGCGGCGCTGTACGTCACGACTGCGACGCTGGTCGGCTTCAGCGCGCCCAACCGGGCGCCTCGCGCCAACCTGCGCACCGCCGGCCTGCTGCTTGCGCACGGCGCGCCCGCGGCGCTCATCCTGTTCCTGCTCTTCCCGCGCGTGCAGGGGCCATTGTGGGGATTGCCGCAGGATGCCTACGCCGCGCTGACCGGGCTGTCCGAAACCATGGCGCCCGGCAACCTGTCGAGCCTCGCGCAATCCGACGCGATCGCGTTTCGGGCCGAGTTCGAGGGCGAGCCGCCCCCACCACCCCTGCGCTACTGGCGCGGCCCGGTGATGTGGGACTTCGACGGGCGCACCTGGCGCATCGGCCCGCAGGCGCTCGGCGCGCTCGTCCCGCCCGCCGGGGTTCGCGGGCGCTATCGCTACGAGGTGGTCCTGGAGCCGCACAACCGGAACTGGCTGTTCGCGCTCGAGACGGCGGCCAGCGTGCCTGACGGCGCACGCTACACCACCGACGGCCAGCTCCTCGCGCCCTCGCTGGTGCGCACGCGCATGCGCTATTCGGCGAGCTCGGTGATCGTCCCGGCCACGAGCGCGGGGGAGCGGCTGGGCGAGTTGCGGCGCGCGCTCGCGCTCCCGCTCGGCGTCAATCCGCGCGCGCTCACGCTGGCGGCCGAATGGCGAGCTGCGTCGAGCAACGACTTCGAGATCCTCGAGCGCGCGCTCCGCTTCCTGAGCGAGGGGCGCTACGCCTACACGCTGGAGCCGCCTCTGCTCGGCGTCCACTCCGTGGACGAGTTCCTTTTCGACACCAAGGCCGGGTTTTGCGAGCACTTCGCATCCGCGTTCGTCTTCCTGATGCGCGCGGCCGGCGTGCCGGCGCGCGTCGTGACCGGCTATCAGGGCGGCGAGCTCAATCCGGTGGACCGCATCCTCACGGTGAGGCAGTCGGACGCGCATGCCTGGGCCGAGGTGCACATGGCCGGCCGCGGCTGGACGCGGGTGGATCCGACGGCGGCCGCGGTGCCCGGCCGGCTGGACACCGGCCTCGCGCGATCGATCGCACGGACCGAACCGCTTCCGCTGCTGCTGCGTGCCGACCTGGAATGGTTGCGCGGCGTTCGCTACCAATGGGAGGCGCTCGCGCACAAATGGAACCTCTGGGTGCTCGGCTACAATCCCGAGCGCCAGCGCATCTTCATGAGGTCGATCGGCATGCGCGACGCCGACTGGCGAGCGCTCACCGCAACGCTGTTCACTATCCTTGGAGCCATGACCGTCCTGCTGCTCCTGTGGTCACTGCGCCACGTGGTGCGCCCGGATCCCGTGCAGCGGGCCTGGCGCCGGTTCTGCGCCAAGCTCGCCGCGCGTGGCGTCGAGCGGGCGCCGGCGGAAGGGCCGCGCGACTTCGCCGAGCGTGCCGCGCGCACCCTGCCCGCGGCGCGGCGCGCCATCCTGCAGATCGCCACGCTGTACATCAGTCTGCGCTACGGCGCGCATCCGACCCCCGGGCGCGCACGAGAGCTGCGCCGCCTGGTGCGCCGGCTGCGGCTCGCATGATCCGCGTCGCGCTCGCGATCGCAGCGGCGCTGCTCGCCGCCACTGCCGCGGGCAAGGCGCCGGGATACGCCGAGCGCGCCGAGGTGAAGGACTTCATCCGCCAGGTCGCGGCGCGCCACGGCTTTGCCGAGCAGGAGCTGGTGAGCCTGTTCTCCCGCGTGCGCCGCGCGGATCCGGTCCTCGATGCGATCAAGCCGGTGCCCCCCAAGGTGCGTTCCTGGCAGGAATACCGCGGACTCTTCGTCAACGAGCCACGCATCGCCGGAGGGGTGGAGTTCTGGAAGCGCCACCGCGCCGAGCTCGAACGGGCCGAGCGTCAGTTCGGCGTGCCCGCGGAGTACATCGTCGCCATCATCGGCGTCGAGACCTTCTACGGGCGCAATGCAGGTCGCTGGCGCGTGCTGGACGCCCTGACCACGCTCGCCTTCGACTACCCCCCGCGGGCGCCGTACTTCCGCAGCGAGCTCGAGCAGTACCTGGTGCTTGCGCGCGAGCTGGGCGAAGACGTGTTTGCCATCCGCGGCTCGTACGCGGGCGCGATCGGCATCCCGCAGTTCATGCCGAGCAGCACGCGGCGCTTTGCCGTCGACTTCGACGGCGACGGCGTCATCGACCTGCGCGCCAGCGCCGCGGACGCGATCGGAAGCGTGGCGAACTTCCTGAAGGCGCACGGCTGGCAACCCGGCGCCGAGGTGCTGCTCACCGCCGCGGCGCGCGGCGAGGGCTGGCGCGCACTGGCCGATGGGAGCGTGCAGCCCAGGCATGCGTTCGGCGAGCTGCGCGAAGCCGGGGTGGCGTTTCGCGCCGAGCCGGCCGACGGGCGCGCCGCGCTCGTCGAGCTCGAGACGCCGGGGCGCGCCAGCGAGCTGCGCCTGGGACTGCACAATTTCTGGGTGCTGACCCGCTACAACCGCAGCGCCTTCTACGCGAGCGCCGTGCATGACCTCGCGCAGGCGCTGAAGAACGCTCAAGACCTGGGCAGGTAGAGCAGCGGATCGACCGCGGCAGCGCCCTTGCGAATCTGGAAGTGCAGCTTCGGACGGTCGGCGTCCGTGCTGCCGAGCTCCGCGATTTTCTGGCCGCGCGCGACTTCCTGCTGCTCCTTCACGAGAATATCGCGGTTATGCGCGTACACCGTAATGTAGCCATTACCGTGCTTGATCACTACGAGCTTGCCCATGCCGG
The DNA here is from genome assembly GCA_035540415.1 of Burkholderiales bacterium. Lineage (GTDB taxonomy): Bacteria > Pseudomonadota > Gammaproteobacteria > Burkholderiales > SG8-39 > SCGC-AG-212-J23. Next base: position 3,171 of record DATLGR010000448.1, read on the forward strand.
GGATGCCGGTACCGATGTAGGTCACGCGCCCCGCCGCCGCGGCGACCACCGGATCCCCCGGCTTGCCGTCGATGTCGATGCCCTTGCGACGAGGCTCGGCGAACTCCGCCAGCACCTTGCCCCGGGCCGGCCACATGAACTGACCGGCAGCGGCTTCGGGACCGGTCGGCCGCGGCGGGTCCGCCGGCTTTGCGTCCATCGGCTTCGCGTCCACGGGCTTGGCTTCGGGCGCCGGAGACCCGCGTGTCTCGAGCGGCTTGGCGTCCAGGGGCCTTGCTTCCAGGGGTCGCGCCTCGACCCTGCCGGCGATGCGAACGGGATTCACCTGCGCCGTGCGCTCCGCCTCCGGCGGGGTGACCCGCAGCTGCTGGCCGACGAGGATGCGCGTCGGATCGTCGAGAGAATTCCATTGCGCGACCTCGCGGTAGTCTGCGCCATGCTCCAGAGCGATGCTGTAGAGCGTGTCGCCGCGCCGGACCGTGTAGTAGTCGCCGGAGGCGCGGGCAATCGAAGGCGCCGGCGCGGGGGCCGATGCGCGTACCGCGGGCGGCTCGGCTCGCGCGGGGGCCGGCTTCGCCGCCGCAGCGCGCGCCGCGCGGCCCTCCACCACGGGCGCCGGGGGCGCCTTGCGCGTTGCGCATCCTGCCAGGGCCACAACGACCAGCACCACGAACACCCGGCGACTCCAAGGTTGCGCGATCACGCTTTTCCCGTCTCCATCGGCACGAAGCGCACGGGGTCGAGCTCCGACTCCACGAATCCGCGCGCGCTGCGCTCGAACATCACCAATCGCTGCCCAGCCCCTTCGTGCAGCGGCAGGATCATTCTGCCGCCCGGAGCGAGCTGGCGTAACAGCGCCTCGGGAACCTGCCGCGCCGCGGCCGCCACCACGACGGCCTGGAACGGCGCGGCCTTCTCGAGCCCGGCATAGCCATCGCCGTGCGCGAGCCGCAGGTTCGACAGGCGCAGCGAGAGGAGATTGCGCCGCGCCCGCTCGAGCAGGGCCTTGATCCGCTCGATGGAATACACCTCGGGGAAGATCCGTGCGAGCACGGCGGCCTGGTAGCCGCAGCCGGTGCCGACCTCGAGCACCCGGCCGGGGGCCTTCGCCTCGAGCACCAGCTCGATCATGCGGGCTACGACGTAGGGGCGCGAGATCGTCTGGGCGAAGCCGATCGGCAGGGCGCTGTCCTCGTAGGCACGGCTGGCGAGCGCTTCCTCGACGAAGACGTGCCGCGGCACCGACGCCATGGCGCCGAGCACGCGCTCGTCGCGAATGCCCTGCTCGCGCAGCCGGTCCACCATGCGCGCGCGCGTGCGCGGCGACGTCATGCCGATCCCGTGGACGCTCTTCACTTCGAGAGCCATTCCCGCGCTGCCGGCAGCTGCGCCGTGTGCGTGAGGTCCAGGCGCAGCGGCGTCACCGAGACCCGCAGGTTCTCCACGGCGTGGAAGTCGGTGCCCGGGCCGGCGTCCTGCGCCGCGCCCGCCGGCCCGATCCAGTATGCGGTCTCGCCCCTCGGGGTGGTGAGCTTCAACACCGGCTCGGCCTTGTGGCGCTTGCCCAGGCGCGTCACTTCGATTCCGCGCAAGCGCGAAGGCTCGACGTCGGGCACATTGACGTTCAGGAGCACCGCGTCACCGAACGGGTCGCGCCGGAACCGCTCCACGATCTGCAGGGCAACGCCGATCGCGCTCTCGAAGTGCTCGCCGGCCTTGCTCGTGAGCGACACCGCCACCGAAGGGATGCCAAGGAGAAAACCCTCCGAGGCGGCGGCGACGGTGCCCGAATAGATGGTGTCGTCGCCCATGTTCGCCCCCAGGTTGATGCCCGAGACGATGATATCCGGCCGGAAGTCGAGCAGTCCGGTGACGGCGATGTGGACGCAGTCGGTGGGCGTGCCGTTGACCGAAAAGAACCCGTTGGCCGCCTGCCGCACCGTGAGCGGACGGTCGAGCGTGAGCGAATTGGAGGATCCCGACCGGTCGCGCTCCGGGGCGACGACGGTCACCTCGCCGAGCTGGCGCAGGGCCTCGGCGAGCAGCGTGATGCCCGGCGCGAAGTAGCCGTCGTCGTTGGACACCAGGATCTTCATGCGAACGATTCTACAACTCGGCGCGCTGCGCGCTGTCGAACCCGGGGTGCCCCCATTGCTCGCCTCGTTGCTTGCACTTGTTCTGCTGTGCACTTCCGGAATCGCCGCCGCGCAGCTCGTCTACCGCCTGGAAATCGAGGCGCCGGCCGACATGGCCGAGGTCCTGCGCCAGGGGCTGAACATCGCGCGCTGGCAGCACGATCCGCAGATGACGGCCGAGCAGCTGCGCCGGCTCGCCGCCGAAGCGGTGCAGGAGGCGCGCGAGGTGGCCGCCACCGAAGGCTACTTCTCGGCGCAGGTCGAGGTCAGCATCGACGAGGGCCTGGAGCCGTGGATCGTGTCCCTCACCGTGGAGCCAGGCGAGCGTACGCTCGTGGGGGAGGTCGACCTGCGGTTCAGCGGGCCAGCCGTCGCCGATGAGCAAGCGCGCGCGCTGCTGCGACGGGTACGCGAAACCTGGCCCCTGCGCCGCGGGCAGCCGTTTCGCCAGGCCGACTGGGACGCCGCCAAGCAGCGCGCCGTGCAGGAGATGAGCTCCTGGCGCTATGCGACGGCCCGCATCGCCGCGAGCGAGGCGCGCATCGATCCGGCCGCGCGCCGGGCACGCCTGACGGTGGAGCTCGCGAGCGGCCCCGCCCACCGCTTCGGCGAGGTTCGGGTGAGCGGCACTCGCCGATACGCGGACGACGTGGCGCGCAATCTCGCACCCTTCCGCCCGGGCGACGATTACGACCACGATGCGCTGCTCCTCTACCAGCGGCGACTGCTCGAAAGCGGCTACTTCGTGAGCGTACAGGCCGACCTCGCGGCCGAGGAGCGCCGGCCGGAGGGCTCGCCGGTGCGCGTGGCGGTCATCGAGGCCCCCAAGCACCACGTCGAGGCAGGGCTCGGGTACAACACCGACGTGGGCCCGCGCCTTGAGCTGCGCTACAGCAACCAGGACGTGCTCGATTCGGCCTGGCGCCTCCGCAGCGGCCTCGGCCTGGATCGCAAGATCCAGAATCTGCAGCTCGACCTCGATTCCCCGCCGCGCCCGGGCGGGCGCTGGACCAGTTACTTCGCGCGCGCGCGCCAGACCGACATCCAGAACCAGTTCACCCGGGAGCTGGCCGGCGGCGGCGCCATCAACTGGGGCGCCGGGCTGACGCCTTCCTCGCTCATCCTGTCCGGCCACCTGGAGGAGCAGCGCGTCGCCGGAGACCTCACCGACAACCGCCATGCGGTGTACCTCGGCCACCGCAGGACGTTCCGCCAGACCGACGACTTCCTTTATCCCCGCTCGGGCTACATGGCCATGATCGAGCTGGGCGGCGCTCCGGCGCCGCTGGCCTCGCGCACCTTCGTGCGCGGCGTGGTGAGCGGGTCGTGGTTCCTGCCGTTCGGGCGCCGCGGCGATCTGCTGCTGCGCGGCCAGGCCGGCCGGGTGCTCGCGGCGAGCCGCGAAGGCATTCCAACCTCGTTCCTGTTCCGAACCGGCGGCGACCAGACCGTGCGCGGCTACGCCTTCGAGAGCCTGGGCGTACGCCAGGGCGATGCGATCGTCGGCGGACGCCGCTTCGTGGTCACCAGCGCCGAATACACGCACTGGTTCGGCGAAACCTGGGGCATCGCCGGCTTCGTCGACGCGGGCAATGCCTGGGACGGCGGAAGCCTGCTGCGGGCGGCAGTCGGAAGCGGCATCGGTGCACGCTTTCGAACTCCGATCGGCCCCATTCGCGCCGACCTCGCCTACGGACACGAGACGGCCGAAATCCGCCTGCATTTCTCGGTGGGATACACGTTTTGATGAAGTGGCTGCTCGCCACCGTGGCGCTCATCGTCGCGCTGACGGCGGCTGCCGGGGCCTGGCTCCTCCATACGGAGCCTGGGCTCGGTTGGGCCCTGACCCGCCTGCAGTCGGCGACCGAGGGCCGGCTCGTCGCGGAAGGAACGCGCGGCACGCTCGCGGGGGCGTTCGGGTTCCAGAGTCTGCGCTACCGCGACGGCGGCACCCGTATCGAGATCGAGAACGCCACGGTCGAGCTGGATCTCATGTCGATCGTGAGCGGCCGCGTCGGCATCCGATCTCTGAGCGCCGACGCCCTCACCGTCAGCCTCGCCGCCGCAGATTCGCAAGCGAAAGCGGCGGCGCCGCCCGTGGCGCCCGTCGGCGTGCGCATCGATCGCGCGGATCTCGGCCGACTGGTCGTTGCGCTGGGGGACGAGCGCCACGTCGCCGAGGAGGTGCGGGTGCGCGAGGCGATCCTGCGACCTTCGGGCGCAGTGGCCGCCTCGGTCTCCTTCGCCGTTCCGCACGAGACCTACCCCGCTCGCGTGTCGCTCAAGGTCGGCGGCAGCCTCGAGCGCCTGGAAGTGAGCGGTCAGGGCACCATTGCCGGCGTGCCGGTCCAGGCGAGGGCGCTCCTCCAGCCGCTCGACGAGCGGCCGCTGCAGGCCCTGTCGGCGGAAGCCGGCCCTGTGGATCTGAGCCGCTTCGACGCGACCTGGCCGCGCACCGCCCTCACGGTGAAGCTTTCGGGCAAGGCGACGCCCGGACACGCGCTGGCGGGCACGCTGAGCGCCGCCAACGCGCAGGCCGGGGCGCTCGACCAAGGCGCGCTGCCGGTGCGATCGGCGCAGGCGCGCTTCGCCACGCGCGACTTCGCCGCGGTGACGCTCTCGGAGCTCAACATGGCCCTCAGCGGGGGCGGCAGCGCTGCCGGCTCGGGCGAGGTTCACCCGGGACGCGCGGCCTTCGACGTGCGGGTGTCGGCGCTGGATCTGCGAGCGCTGTACTCGACGCTGCAGGCCACGCAGCTCCACGGCCCGCTCAGGATCGCCCTGGACGAAACCCAGCAGACGGTGCACGGCAGCCTGGAGCAGCCGGGCATGCTCGTGAGCGCAGACCTCGTGCGCAAGGGCACCGTGCTCGAAATTCGCAGCCTGCGGGCGCTCGCCGAAGGCGGCGAAGCCACGGGCCGCGGGCGCCTCGTCCTGGCGGAGCCGCTTCGCGTCGAGGCCGACCTCGCGCTTGCCCGCTTCGACCCGTCGCGGTTCGGCGAGTACCCGTCGGGCGACCTGAGCGGCACGGTGCAGGTCTCGGGCACCTGGGGCAAGCCGCTCAAGCTGCACGCGCGCTGGCGCATCGACGACAGCCGGCTGCAGGGCGAGGCCTTCGCAAGCCGGGGCGAGGCGCGCTTCGACGGCGAGCGCGTGCTGGGCGCCGACGCGCAGGCGCGTTTCGGCTCCGCACGCCTGAGCGCGCGGGGTGACTTCGGCGCAAGCGGCGACGAGCTCGCATGGCAGCTGCAGGCGCCGCGTGTCGCCGACTTCGTCGAGGGAGTCGAAGCGAGCCTTCAGGCGAGCGGCCGGCTGAGCGGCACCTGGCAGGCGCCGCGGGGCTCGGTCACCGCGCGCGCCTCCGGCGTGCGCCTGCCGAACGGGGTGCCGCTGAAAAGCGTCGCGGTCAAAGCGCAGGGCGCCCTTGAGCGGCACACCGCGGATGTTTCGGTGCTCGCCGAGGACGTGGATCTGGAGGCGCGCCTGCAGGGCGGCTGGGATCGCGCGGCGGCCGCCTGGTCGGGCGAGCTGCAGGCGCTGCGCAACGCGGGACGCTATCCGCTCAAGCTGCATCAAACGGCCCCCCTGCGCATCGCCGCCGGTGCCCTCGAGCTCGGGCGCCTGGACGCCGCGCTCGGCGCCGGACGGTTGCTCGTCGAATCGGCTTCCTGGCAGGAGAATAAGCTCGCATCCCGCGGCGAGTTCGTCGGCCTTCCCGCGCAGTGGCTGGTGCTTGCCGGCGGCCTGATGGACCGTGTTCGTACCACGCTGCTGGTCGACGGGCGCTGGGACATTGCGTCCACCCCCCGGCTCACCGGCACCGTGAGCCTGCGTCGGCGGGCCGGCGAAATCACACTGCTCGGCGATTCACCGCTCGAAGTCGGGCTGCAAAAGGCCGCACTCGAGGCGGCGTTCAAGGACGGCGAAATGCAGGGCTCGGGACAGCTCGCGACGCGCTACGGCTCGGCGAGCGTCAAGGTCAACGTCAATCCCGTCGCGGACGCCGAGGGCCTGGGCTACACGCCGCAATCGACGATCGCGGCGCAGGCAAAGCTGGACTTCGTCGCCCTGCGCGTGCTGACACAGCCGCTGCTCGAGGAGGCGCGCCTGGATGGCCAGCTCGCCGCCGAGCTACGGGTGACCGGCACGCTCGGCGAGCCCCGCCTCGGCGGCACGCTGCGCGGCGAGGCGCTCAGCTTCGACATGCCGCCGCAGGGGATCTTCCTGCGCGGCGGCATGTTGCGTGCCGTGCTCGAGGGCGAAACACTGCGGATCACGGAATTCGCCATCCAGGGCGGCGAAGGCCGCTTCGTCGCGAGCGGCACGGTCCCGCTTCACGCCGCCGAGGGCGGGCCGCGCCTGGAGTGGCGCGCCGAGAAATTCAGCCTGCTTGAGCGCCCGGACCTGCGCCTTGCCGTGTCCGGAACCGGCGAAATGGCGCTCACCAATGGCCGTCTCGCGCTGTCGGGCGCCCTGCGCGCGGACCGCGGCTACATCGAGCTCGAGCAGGAACGCCTGCCGCGCCTGGGCGAAGACGTCGTGATCGTGGGCGAGGCGCGTGCGCCGGCCGAGCCCACCGCGCGGCTCCCTCTCGCGCTCGATGTGCAGCTCGACCTGGGCGACGCGCTGCAGATCCGCGGGCACGGGCTGGAGGGCCGCCTGACCGGCCGCTTGCAGGTCACCACCGACAAGGAAGGCGATCTGCGCGTCCATGGCCGAATCCAGACGGTCAACGCGACGTTTCTCGCGTACGGGCACCGCCTGCAGGTGGACCCGGGTGTGGTCATCTTCGACGGGCCGCTCGACAACCCGGCCCTGCAGCTCACCGCCTGGCGGCGCAACCTGCCGGTGGAGGCCGGCATCCAGATCAGCGGAACCGCCGCCGCACCGCGGGTGCAGCTCGTCTCGAAACCGCCGCTGCCCGAGGGCGAGCAGCTCTCCTGGCTCGTGCTCGGGCGCGCGCCCGGGCAGGCCACGAAGGCCGACCTCGGCCTGCTGCAGGCGGCAGCCGGCGCGATGCTCGCGCGCGGCGACAAGGTGCCGCTCGACCGGCGCATCGCGCAGGCGTTCGGCCTCGACGAGATCGGATTGCGCGGCACGGGCGAGCTCACCGACCGCGTGGTCGCGGTGGGCAAGCGCCTGTCGGACCGGCTCTACGTGAGCTACGAGCAGGGCCTGGGCGCTACTGCGACCGCGCTAGTGAAGCTCGACTACGCCCTCACGCAGCGCGTCTCGGTCCGGGCCGAAACCGGTACCACGAGCGGCATCGGCTTGTTCTACCGCTTCTCCTGGGACTAGCGCGGCGACGGCGAAAGGGTGAGGCCGTGCCCCGGGCCCGGCGGCAGGGCGAGCAGGCCGTTCGCGCCAGGCTGCGGCCAGCCCTCGAACAGCGGCTCGAGCAGCGGAAACTCCTCGAGCCAGGTCAGCGCCGGCGAGGCGGCGGCGAGATGGATGAACAGGCCCGGCAGGAAATGCGGAGCGACCTCGACGCCGAACGCTTCGGCGAGGCGCGCGACCCGCAAGCACTCGGTCATCCCGCCCATCATCGCCAGATCGGGCTGCACCATGGCGCAAAGCCGCTCGCTGATGAACGGCAACGCTTCGGTGCATCCTTGCAGATGCTCGCCTGCGGCGATACGCCCGGCATGCGCGCGGGCAAGGGCGCGGTACCCGGCGACGTCGTCGGCCGCGAGCGGCTCCTCGACGAAGAGCGCGCCGTGGTCGCGCGCCACGGCAAGCAGCCGCTCGGCCGTCGTGGCACTGCCCTTCTCGTTGGCATCCAGCATGAGCTCGACGCCGGTCCCGATCGCTGCGCGCACCGCGGCGATGAGCGCCTCGTCCGCGGCGCGTGCGGCCACACGCGGCTTCACCGCGCGAAGGCCCCGCTCGACCTGCCTGCGTGCTGTGTCGGCCGCCTGGGCCGCCGACTGCTGAGCATGAAACTCGCCGCTGCCATACACTGGCACTTCGCGGGGCGCGCCGCCCAGCGCGATTCCGAGGGGCACGTCCAGCGCGCGGGCATACGCATCCCACAGGGCAAGGTCGAGCGCCGCGAGTCCAATGTAGTTCGGTCCCCGGCGGGTACGGTTGAGCCGCAACGCCATGCGGCGCCAGGCCGCTTCCGGGTGATCGAGCCGCCGGTTCACCAGCTGCGCCTCGGCCAGCTCACGCGCGAGCAGCGCGGCGCCCGCCCCCGATCCGCCGAGGACATAGCTGAAGCCGAGGCCTACGGGACCGTCGGCAAGGCGTATGCGAGCGAGGACTACGTCCACGGCGGCCACGCCCGAACCGCCCACCGGGCGCGTCAGCCGGTAGTTGATCAGCGAGACCTCGACCGCAACGACCTTGAACCCGTAGTCGTTCATCGTGAAACCGCATGATAGCCTCGCAGCCACCATGCTCTTCGAGGGCTTCACGCTCGAGCACGTTGCCCTGCGCGCCGGCGCCCTGAGGGTGCGGCGCGGAGGATCGGGCCCGCCACTGCTCCTGCTCCACGGCAACCCGCAGACGCACGCGATGTGGCATCGGGTGGCGCCGCGGCTTTCCGAGCGCTTCACGGTCGTGATGCCCGACCTGCGCGGCTACGGCGGCTCGTTCAAGCCGCCGGCGAGCGCCGACCACGCGCCTTACGCCAAGCGCGCCATGGCCCAGGACATGGTCGAGCTCATGCAGCGCCTGGGCTACGAGCGCTTTTTCGTCGGCGCCCACGACCGCGGCGCCCGCGTGGCGCACCGCCTGGCGCTCGATCATCCGCGGCGCGTGGCGCGCCTCGCGCTCCTGGACATTGTCCCCACCATCGAGCATTTCGAGCGCGCCGACATGGCCTTCGGGCTGGGCTACTACCACTGGTTCTGGTTCGCCCAGCCGCATCCGTTCCCTGAGAACGTGATCAGCGCCGCCCCCGACGCATGGTTCCGCGCCCATACCGCGCGCGAGCCCAAGCCACCGGAGTTCTTCCATCCGGAAGCGCTCGCCGACTACCTGGCGGCGGTGCGCAACCCGGAGATGATCCGCGGCATGTGCGAGGACTACCGCGCGGCCGCCACGGTCGACCTCGAGCACGACCGCGCAAGCCGCGCCGCGGGCGAAAAGATCCGCTGCCCACTGCTGGTGCTGTGGGGCGAGAAAGCAAAGATCCAGGCCTGGTACGACGCGCTCGGGCTCTGGCGCGCCTATTGCGCCGCCGAGGTCAGCGGTGGCGCAGTGCCGAGCGGCCACTACCTCGCCGAAGAAGCGCCTCAGGCCGTGCTCGAGCGCTTCGAGGCTTTCTTTCCACCGGAGATGCCGCGATAGAAGACCTTCGCTTCGAGTTCGGCCGGAACTGGGCGAGCTTTTCCCGGCTGGTCGACGAGGAAAGGATCCGCGAGGCCGAGGCGCGATTGCGCAAGCTTCTCGACCGCCCCAGCCTCGAGGGCCTGGCGTTCCTCGACGTGGGGTGCGGCTCGGGACTGCATGCGCTCGCCGCGCTGCGCCTGGGCGCCGCCCAGGTCACCGCCGTCGACCTCGACCCGCACAGCGTGGCCACCGCCCGCGCGCTTCTCAAGGACCAGGCGCGCTGCACGGTGCTGCAAGCCGACGCCCTCCACCTGCCGCCGACCCTCGGCCGCTTCGACGTCGTCTACTCCTGGGGCGTACTGCACCACACCGGGCATATGCACCGTGCGATCCGCGCGGTGGCCGGCCACGTGAAGCCGGGCGGCCTGCTCGCGCTGGCCCTGTATGGGAAGACGCCTTATTGCGGCCTCTGGACGCGCATCAAGCGCTGGTACGTGCGCGCCACCCCCTCGCAGCGCGCGCGGGCCGAGCGCCTCTACATTCGGGCCTACGGCGCCTACCTGCTGCTTCGCGGCAAACGCCTGTCGGCGCACATCGCCGAGTACCACCGGAAGCGCGGCATGGATTTTTACCACGACGTGCGCGACTGGATCGGCGGCTACCCGTACGAGTCGATCCGTCCCGGCGAGCTGCGCGCTTTGCTCGAGCCGCTCGGATTCACGCTGGCGCAGCAGAACGTGCGCAGGCGCTCCGGCCTCTTCGGCTCCGGCAACGACGAGTTTCTTTTCCAGCGGACCGCGGATTCGCCCTGAGCGGCGATCCGGGAGAATGGTCGGGGCGGCGAGATTTGAACTCGCGACCACCTGCACCCCATGCGGCGGCGTTTTCCAGCCCGTCCAGACGTTTAGACCACTTTTCTCAAAGCGCTACGGCGCCATCCGCCCGCTGAAGGATCAAGGACTTACGGGGCGCGCTTTGAGGCCAGTAGACTGCCTCGCATGGACCTGCACGGCGAGATCGAGCTCTGGCTATGGGAACACACAGACGACGACGGAAAGCGGCGCGTGACCCGCTACCGGCTCACGGAAGAGGACGCACGCGCAAGGCTCCGCGACCCGGTCAAGGTCGAGGCCTCCCGCGAGGTGCGGCGCCCGCTGGGCTCGACCAGTGCGTGGCTGAAATCGCCCGGTCCGTCCACGCCGGAAAGTACGTAGAGTTCCCCTGGACGCTCTTCCGGCTGCAGCACCTCCCCGGCATGGATGACGTAGACGCGGCGCGCACCCTGGCCGCGTGCTGCGCCGAGCGCGACGTCGCCGTCGACTTCGAAGTGCGCCACGTGCGCGAGCACCCGGTGATCGCCGTGCTCTTCACCCGCGGATGAAACGACGAAAGCCCCGACCGGCCGGGCCTCGCGGCCTGACCGATCGGGGCGATCGTCTCTTCTTGTTGTCC
>DATLGR010000449.1:0-4921 GCA_035540415.1 Burkholderiales bacterium
GTAGACGTCCATGAAATGCGCGAGCAGGCGCACTTCCCCTGGGGAGAAATTCTCCAGCAGCGGGCACTTGGGGATCAGGGCATGGATCTGGCCGGCGAAGCGCAGCGCATCGCCGAGGGACTCCAGGTGCGACAGCTGCGCCGGACGCTCGGGCATCGTTGCACCATTATGCCGAACTATCCGCGCCGCTTGCGTACCGCCGCGGCCAGTCCTTCGAGCAGCGCCGCCGAATCGTCCCAGCCAAGGCAGCCGTCGGTGATGCTCTGGCCGAAGCGCAGCGCCCGGCCGGGCTCCAGGTCCTGGCGGCCCTCGACGAGGTGCGACTCGATCATGACGCCGACGACGCGCCGCTCGCCGCCCGCGATCTGCCCCGCGATGTCGGCGGCGACCTCGCGCTGGCGCTCGTAGGCCTTGCCCGCGTTGGCGTGCGAGCAGTCGATCATCAGCCGCTCGGGCAGTTGCGCCCGCGCCAGCTCGCCGCAGGCGGCCTGCACGCTGGCGGCATCGTAGTTTGGCGCGCGGCCGCCGCGCAGGATGATGTGGCAGTCGTCATTGCCGCGCGTTTCGACGATCGCCACCTGGCCGCTCTTGTGCACCGACAAGAAGTGGTGCTTCTGGCGCGCCGCCAGCAGCGCGTCGACCGCGATCTTGACGTTGCCGTCGGTGCCGTTCTTGAAGCCGACCGGCGCGGACAGGCCGGAGGCGAGCTCGCGGTGCACCTGGCTCTCGGTGGTGCGCGCCCCGATCGCGCCCCACGAGACGAGATCGCCGATGTACTGCGGGGAGATGACGTCCAGGAACTCGCAGCCCGCCGGTATGCCCGCGAGGTTGATGCGCACGAGCAGGTCCCGCGCGATGCGCAGGCCTTCGTTGATGCGGAAGCTGCCGTTCAGGTAGGGATCATTGATGAGCCCCTTCCAGCCCACGGTCGTACGCGGCTTCTCGAAATACACCCGCATCAGGATCTCGAGCGCGTCCTGGTGCCGCTCGCGCTCGCCCCGGAGCCGCTCGGCGTATGCGAGCGCCGCCTGCGGATCGTGGATGGAGCACGGGCCGATGACGACCAGCAGCCGGTCGGATCGGCCGTGCAGGATCTGGCGCACGCGGCGCCGCGTCTCGGCGACCAGGGCCTCGGCCGGCGTGCCCTGGATCGGGAAGAAGCGGATCAGGTGCTCCGGGGGGGGCAGCGGAACGATGTTCTCGATGCGCTCGTCGTCGGTGAGCGAGGTCTTGTCCGCCGGGACGGTGGCGAGGTAACTGTCGATCGGGCTGGTCATATGTGGCTCCCCAAGGGCAAAAAAAAACCGCCAGGCGGTGGGCGCTGGCGGCTTTTTTGGATTCGGCAGGTTGCGCTTAGCCGGTCCCCTCCGCCAGCAGGCAGGGGAAATAGAAGAAGCCGAAGAAGAACCGGTGCGCCATCGGCGCCGATTGAAGCACAGCCGGGCCGCCGTTGGCAACTGCGGCGGGGGGGCGGCGTTGTCCTATCGGGGCCACAACACCATCTGGGTGCACCGGAACAGCGCGACCGGCGCACCGGTCGCCTCCGCCCGCACCTCCGCGTCCCACACCTGCGTAGTGCGGCCGAGGTGCACCGGCCGGGCGCGGCAGGCGATCGCGCCCTGCAGCGCCGTGCCGAGGAAATTCGCCTTGAGCTCGATGGTGGTGAAGCCGCTGGCGCCCGCCGGCAGGTGCGTGAGGCAGCCGTAGCCGCAGCTCGTATCGGCCAGCGCGATCACCGTCGCCGCGTGCAGGAACCCGTTCGGCGCCATGACCTCGCGGCGCACCGGCAGGCGGCTCTCCACGCCCGCCTCGCTCACCGCGGTGACCTGCAGCCCCACGAGGCCCGGAAGGTGGCCTTCGCTGCGCGCGTTGAACACCTCCGCGGTGAGCTCGGGGTGGAAGCTGGAGGACGCAGTAGGCATGGTGGCGCAGGGAAAATTGGCAGTCTAAGCGCGATTCTGCCAGGCCCGCGGTTTGCTAGGACGTTCGCATCATGCTAGTTTTTTCACCGGGGTAGATGAACGGCCAGAAGAACAGGAAGGATGGACTTATGTCGCCTAGCGTGACGATTCCAATCGCCGGGTTCAAGGACCTCTACGACGTCGGCGATGTCGAGAAGGCGCTGCAGGAGCTGCCGCCATCGGCCAACGAGGCGCTGCGCGCGGTGTACGAGAAGATGCTGCGGCTGGGCGGCCAGCGCTTCACCGTGAAGCCCTCGACCCTGCCGGAGATGGACCGGCTGTTCGACGAGCTGCCGAACTTCCGCGAGGTCCTGGAAGACATCCGCAAGCACATCGCCCTGTGCGTCGATTCGAACGACTCGGTGGAGATGCCGCCGATGCTGCTCCTGGGCGAGCCGGGAATCGGCAAGACGCACTTCGCGCGCAAGATGGCGGAGCTTCTCGGCACCGGCTTCGGCTTCGTGCCCATGAGCTCCCTCACCGCCGGCTGGGTGCTGTCGGGGGCCTCCTCGCAGTGGAAGAATGCCAAGCCCGGCAAGGTCTTCGACACCTTCGTGAACGGCGATTATGCCAACCCGGTGATCGTGGTGGACGAAATCGACAAGGCGAGCGCCGACGGGCAGTACGATCCGCTCGGGGCGCTCTACGAGCTGCTCGAGCCGCAGACCGCCACCCGCTTCGTGGACGAATTCGTCGAGCTGCCGATCGATGCCTCGGGGGCGGTGTGGCTGGCCACCGCGAACGATCTCGCGCGCATTCCCGAGCCCCTCGTGAGCCGCCTGGCGGTGTACGAGATCGACGCGCCCGACGCGGAAGGGTCCGCGCGCATCGCTGCGACCATCTATCGGGACGTGCGCACCTCCCATGACTGGGGCCGGCCGTTTCCGGAAGCGCTCTCCGCGGCCGCGCTGGAGAAGCTCGCCTCGCTGCCTCCCCGCGAGATGCGCCGCGCCATCCATTCGGCGTTCGGCAATGCCAAGGTTGCGGGCCGCAGCGAGGTGCGCGCCGACGACATTCCCGACGGCCGCGGCCGCCGCCACCGCATCGGGTTCTAGTCCGGCGCCGAGGCGCGAGGCTCAGAAGTACGCGAGCAGCCGCCCGCAGGCGATCACGCCGATCCACAGCGCGAGCGAGAGCGCCGCGAATGCGCGCACCGAGGGCGGCGGCGGGAGCCGGCGTATCTCCTCGCTGTCCCAGACGTCGGCGCTGCGGAAAACGGTGGAATGAAAAAGCGCGGCATTGATCCCTGCCGCGGCGATGAGTCCCATCTTCAGCACGAACACCTCGCTCTGGATGAAGTCGGAGGCGTGCGCGGTGAACATGAGCAGGCCGCTCGGCACGATGAGCAGGAAGCTCCCCGCGGTCCAAGGCAGCACGTGGGCCGCCAGGCGGCGCGCCGACAGGCCGCGCGAGAAACCGAGCAGCCGCAGGTCCAGCACCGCGATGGAGCCGAACAGCAGCGCGATGCCCACGAGGTGGACCGTCTCCACCGCCGGATAGAGCCACAGCCATTGCCGCATCGCCTGCCCGAGCCCGGAGCCCTCGAGCGCCCCGAGCGGCGAGGGGCTCATCGCAGCTCGATGGTCTTGCCGCCCACGTGAATGCGCTCGGCGCGCAGCTCGTCGGGCTTGTCGCGGTGCGGATAGCCCTCGACGCTCAGCTCCGCGCCGCGCGCGAGCGCCTGCTTCGGCAGCCCCCGTCGCTCCATGCGCGAAGGCGGCGCCAGCACGACATGCCAGGTCTTGCCCGGCGTCTCGAGTCGCACGTGCCCGTGCGGATGCTCGTAGCCGGACTCGACCACGGTGCCGCTGAGCTTCATCGCGCGCCCGGTGTCGTATTCGCTCCAGCCATGGTGGGCGAGGGCTCCAGCCGGGACAGCAAGCAGGAAGGCAAGAACAATGCGTCTCATGGAAGGCCCCTTCGCAGGCGGTCGTCGGGCTGCGCCGCGCCCAGCCGGCGCAGCTCATGGTAGGCCAGATCGTATTCGAGAAAGGCCGGATTTCCCTCGCGCAGGACCCGGGTCCACAAGGTTACCGCCCCCGCCTGGTCACCCCTGGCGAAGCGCCTCGAGCCTGCATAAGCGAGCGCCTCCGTGCGCTCGCCGTCGCCCTGGGCGGCGTCGAGAAGTTCCTCCTCGCTGAGCTCGCCACGCAGGTAGCGCAACACGGGCGCGGGCCATGGCGCAGCGGCCGCAAACCGCTGCCATTGTTCCAGGAGCGGCGCGCCGCTTTCGCCAATGCGCTCAAGGGCGAGCACCGCCATGATCACGGCGTGGGCGGCGTCGGGCTCCTTCGCCTGGGTTTCGTGCAGGTAGCGCGCCAGGTCGTCGTGCGCCTGGCGCCAGCGCGCGCGATAGGCCTCGACCCAGGCCCGGGCGCGAAGCGCGGTCGTATCGCGGCGCAGCTCCAGCACGCGGCTGTAGTCCGCGTGGGCCTCATCCAGGCGCGCAAGGCGACGGTAGGCGTCGGCGCGGCCGAAGTGGGCGAGAAACCGCGCATGGATCTGTCCCGGGAGCGCGAGCGCGTGAGTGTAGTCGTCCACGGCGGCGGCGTAATCTCCCAGGACCTGCCGGCAGTTGCCGCGCTGGTACCAGGCCTGGAACAGCTTCGGCGCCAGCTCCAGGGCGCGCGTGAAGTCGGCCACCGCGCCTTCGCAGTCCCGCAGCTGCCGGCGCGCGAGGCCGCGATTGTGCCAGGCAAGAGGCGCCTGCGGGGCCAGGGCGGTGGCGCGCTCGAATTCCCTGAGCGCCGCTGCGACCTCGCCCTGCGCATGCAGCTCCAGGCCGCGCGCCTGGGCCTTTTGCGCCTCGATGACATCCGACGCCAGCGCCGGCAGCACCGCGCAGGCGAGCGCCGCGGCGCCCATCAGAGCCGCTGCTCGACCCACCCCTTCACCGATTGCAGCGCCGCGGGCAGCTTCGCCGGCTCGATGCCGCCGGCTTGCGCCATCTCGGGGCGCCC
>DATLGR010000450.1:0-7335 GCA_035540415.1 Burkholderiales bacterium
GACAGTCCTGGATGTCGGCGTAGCGCTGCTTCTTCTCGAGCGGCAGCTCGGCGCCGCCCAGCCGGAAGTCGCGCAGCGCGTTGTGCACGATGCGCTGGCGCGCGGGCGCGAGCGCCGCGAACTGCGGCGCGGCCGCCAGCGCCTTGTATTTGGCATAGAGGGCCTGGTTCTGCCCCAGCTCGGTCCAGTATTGCGAGACCTTGGGCAAGTTCGCGTTGTAGGCCTCGCGCAGCGCGGGCTCGTCCATCACCGCATGCAGGTGCGCCACCTGCCCCCAGGCGCGGCCGAGGCGCTCGTTGGCGTCCTCGAGCGGCGCGACGAACGCCTCCCACGTGGGCGGCGCCTGCAGCGCGGCCTCGACGGCGCGGCGACCCTCGGCGATCAGGGCCTCGACCGCCGGAGAAACGTGTTCGGGGCGCACCTCGTTGAAGCGGGGCAGGCCGGAGAAATCGAGCAGCGGGTTCGTCATTTGTCGGCGGCGGCGAGGCAGTTCTCGAGCAGCATGGCAATCGTCATGGGACCCACGCCGCCCGGCACGGGCGTGATCCAGCCCGCGATGTTCTTGACGGTTTCGAAATCGACGTCGCCGGCAAGGCTGCCGTCGGAGGCGCGGTTAACGCCCACGTCGATGACGCAGGCACCGGGTTTGACCATGTCGGCACCGACGAGTTTCGCCCGCCCGATCGCGGCCACGAGGAGGTCCGCCTGGCGCGCGACGGCGGCGAGGTCGGTCGTCTTGGAATGACAGACCGTCACCGTGGCGTCGCGCTGCAGGAGCAGCAACGCGAGCGGCTTGCCGACGATGTTGGAGCGCCCGATCACCACGGCCCGCCGGCCGGCCACCGGGACGCCCGCGTGGTCGATGAGGCGCATCACGCCGGCCGGCGTGCACGGGACCAGCCCCGGCTTGCCGGCGAGCAGCGCGCCGAGATTGGCGTCGTGGAACGCGTCGACGTCCTTGGCGGGCGATACGGCCTCGAGCACGCGCGCGGCATTGACCTGCCGGGGCAGCGGCAGCTGCACCAGGATTCCGTGCACGGCGGCGTCTTCGTTCAGCTCGCGCACGCGCGCGAGGAGCTCCGCCTCCGCCACCGTGGCGGGCAGCTCGACCAGGCGCGAGCGCACGCCGGTCTCCTCGCAGGCGCGCACCTTGTTGCGCACGTAAACGCGCGAGGCGGCATCGTCGCCGGCGAGGATGACGGCAAGCCCGGGACGCAAACCGCGCTGCGCGAGGCGCGCCACCTTGTCTTTGACGCCGGCTCGAATCGAAGCCGCGAGCGCCTTTCCGTCCAGGATCCGTGCCGCCATCGGGGCGGGCAGTCTACCACCCGCGTGCAAGAGGGCGAGGCGTCCTGCCTACTTGAGCGTCCATCGAGGCCGTATTAAGCTAGCCGCGCCCACCGCGCAGCACTCTTCAACAACCGGACGCAACCATGGCCGCCGTCCCGCAATTCCCCGCCGCCAACGACCCCGACGCGCTCGAGACCCAGGAATGGCTCGACGCGCTCGAGGCGGTGCTCGAGCGCGAGGGTCCCGAGCGCGCGCATTTCCTGCTCGAGCGGCTGATCGACCAGGCGCGCCGCTCCGGCGCGTACATCCCGTTCTCGCCGCACACCGCCTACATCAACACCATTCCGCCGCACATGGAGGAGCGCTCGCCGGGAGATGCGGCGCTCGAGGAGCGCATCCGCTCCTACTGCCGCTGGAATGCCATGGTGATGGTGGTGCGCGCCAACAAGAGCGACGACGAGCTTGGCGGCCACATCGCGAGCTTCGCCTCCGTCGGCGCGCTCTTCGGCATCGGGCAGAACCACTTCTGGCATGCGCCGCACGAGGGCCATGGCGGCGACCTGGTGTACTTCCAGGGGCACTCCTCGCCCGGCGTCTATGCGCGCGGGCTGCTCGAGGGCCGGCTGACCGAGGAGCAGCTCAACCATTTCCGCCGGGAGGTCGACGGCAAGGGCGTGTCGTCGTATCCGCATCCGTGGCTCATGCCGGACTACTGGCAGTTCCCCACGGTCTCGATGGGGCTGGGGCCGATCCAGGCCATCTACATGGCGCGCTTCCTGCGCTACCTGCAGGCGCGCGGGCTCGCCCAGACCGACAACCGCAAGGTGTGGGTGTTCTGCGGCGACGGCGAGATGGACGAGCCCGAATCGCTCGGCGCGATCGGCCTGGCCGCGCGCGAGAAGCTCGACAACCTCGTCTTCATCGTCAACTGCAACCTGCAGCGCCTCGACGGCCCCGTGCGCGGCAACGGCAAGATCATCCAGGAGCTCGAGGGCGAGTTTCGCGGCGCCGGCTGGAACGTGATCAAGCTCATCTGGGGCTCGTACTGGGATCCCCTGATCGCGCGCGACAAGGAGGGCATCCTGCAGCGCGTGATGGAGGAGACGGTCGACGGCGAGTACCAGAACTACAAGGCGAACGACGGCGCCTTCGTGCGCAAGCACTTCTTCGGCAAGCATCCGAAGCTCCTCGAGATGGTCTCGCGCATGACCGACGACGACATCTGGCGGCTGAACCGCGGCGGCCACGACCCGCACAAGATCTACGCCGCCTACGCGGCGGCGACCAAGCACCGCGGGCAGCCGACCGTGATCCTCGCCAAGACCATCAAGGGCTACGGCCTGGGCAAGCAGGGGCAGGCGAAGAACCCGACGCACCAGCTGAAGAAGGTGGACCTGCAGACGATCCGCGACATGCGCGACCGGCTGCGCATCCCGATCCCCGACGACAAGCTCGAGGAGCTTCCGTTCTACGTGCCGCCGGCCGATTCGCCGGAGATGCAGTACCTGCACGCGCGCCGAAAGGCGCTGGGCGGCTTCCTCCCGCAGCGGCGGCGCAAGGCCGAGGCCGCGCCGGCGGTGCCTGCGCTCGCGGCCTTCGACCAGCTCCTCAAGGGCTCCGGCGAGGGACGCGAGATCTCGACCACCATGGCCTTCGTGCGCGTGCTCACCGCGCTCGTGCGCGACAAGGAGCTCGGCCGCCACATCGTGCCCATCGTCCCGGACGAGGCCCGCACCTTCGGCATGGAGGGCATGTTCCGCCAGCTCGGCATCTACTCCAGCGAGGGACAGAAGTACGAGCCGGTCGACAAGGACCAGGTGATGTACTACCGGGAGGACAAGGCGGGGCAGATCCTCGAGGAAGGAATCAACGAGGCGGGCGCCTTCTCGTCGTGGATCGCCGCCGCGACCGCCTACAGCCACTCCAACGTGGTCGCGGTTCCGTTCTACATCTTCTACTCGATGTTCGGCTTCCAGCGGATCGGCGATCTCGCGTGGGCCGCGGCCGACCAGCGCGCGCGCGGCTTCCTGCTGGGCGCCACCGCCGGGCGCACCACGCTGAACGGCGAGGGGCTGCAGCACGAGGACGGCCACTCGCACCTGCTGTCCTCGGCGATCCCGAACTGCCTGTCGTACGATCCGACCTACGGCTACGAAGTCGCGGTGATCGTCCGCGAGGGCCTGCGCCGCATGCTGGACGAGCAGCAGGACGTCTTCTACTACATCACCCTGATGAACGAGAACTACGAGCATCCGCCGATGCCGCAGGGCGTGGAGGAGGGGATCCTCCAGGGGATGTACCTGCTGCGCGAATCGAAGGCCAGGCACAAGGCGCGGGTGCAGCTGCTCGGCTCGGGCACCATCCTGCGCGAGGTGCTCGCCGCGGCCGATCTGCTCGAGAGCGACTGGGGCGTCGCCGCCGACGTGTGGAGCGCGACGAGCTTCACCGAGCTGCGTCGCGAGGGCCTCGCCGCCGACCGCTGGAACCTGCTGCATCCGGAAGCCAAAGCGCGCGTGCCGTACGTCACCCGCGCGCTGAGCGAAAAGCCCGGGCCGGTGGTCGCGGCCTCCGACTACATGAAGACGTTCGCCGACCAGATCCGGCCCTTCATCCCCGCCGGGCGCGCCTACCGCGTGCTCGGGACCGACGGTTTCGGGCGCTCCGATTCGCGCGCCCGGCTGCGCCATTTCTTCGAGGTCGACCGCAAGTTCGTCGCGATCGCGGCGCTCAAGGCGCTCGCCGACCAGGGCGAGGGCAAGCCCAAGGCGGTCGCGGAGGCGATCCGCAAGTACGGCATCGATCCCGAAAAGGCCGATCCCGCGACCGTATGAGCCAGGTCCTCGTTCCCGACATCGGAGATTTCAAGGACGTCGAAGTCATCGAAGTATTGGTCAAGCCGGGCGACGCGGTGGCGAAGGAGCAGTCGCTCATCACGCTGGAGTCGGACAAGGCGACCATGGAGATCCCCTCGCCCGCGGCGGGGGTGGTGAAGGCGCTGAAGATCAAGACGGGGGATCGCGTGTCGAAGGGCTCTCCGATCCTGGAGCTCGAGTCGAAAGACGGCGAAGCGCCGGCCGAAGCGTCCGACGGCCCCCGGAACGCCGGCCGGGCCGCGGAGCCGGTCCGCGCGGCTGCCGAAGCCGGCACGAGCACGGTCCCCGTGCCCGACATCGGCGACTTCAAGGACGTCGAAGTGATCGAGGTTCTGGTGAAGCCCGGCGACACGGTCGCCAAGGAGCAGTCGCTCGTGACGCTCGAGTCCGACAAGGCCACCATGGAGATTCCATCGCCCGCCGCCGGCCGGGTGAAGGCGCTGCGCCTGAAGGTCGGCGACAAGGTGTCCAAGGGCTCGCCGATCCTCGTGCTCGAGGCGGGCGAAGCCGCGAAGCCCGGCGAGAAGTCCGCCGAGAAAGCCGCCGAAAAAGCTGCGCCGAAGCCCGACAAGCCGGCGCCGCAGGCGCCCGCCGCGCGCCCGGTTCCGCGAGAGCCGCAGGAGGCTTCCGCCGCCAAGCCGCATGCGAGTCCCTCGGTGCGAAAGTTCGCGCGCGAGCTCGGCGTGGCGCTCGGGCAGGTGCAGGGAAGCGGCCCGAAGGGGCGCATCCTGCACGCGGATGTGCAGGCCTTCGTGAAAGGCGCGCTCGGCGGCGCACCGCCGCCCGCCGGCGCCCGCGGCGGCGGCGCGCTGCCGTTCCGGCTGCCGGCGTGGCCGGAGGTGGACTTCGCCAAGTTCGGCCCGGTGGAGACCAAGCCGCTGTCGCGCATCCAGAAGCTTTCGGGCCCATACCTGCATCGCAACTGGATTTCCATCCCCCATGTCACGCAGTTCGACGAGGCCGACATCACCGATCTCGAAGCCTTCCGCAAGGCGCAGACCGCGGAGACGGAGAAAAAAGGCATCAAGCTCACGCTGCTCGCCTTCCTCATCAAGGCCTGCGTGACGGCACTGCGCCAGTTCCCCGTGTTCAATGCCTCCCTCGACGCTTCCGGCGAGAGCGTGATCGTGAAGAAGTACTATCACATCGGCGTCGCCGTCGACACGCCGGGAGGCCTGGTGGTGCCGGTGCTGCGCGACGCCGACCGCAAAGGCGTCTTCGAGCTCGCTCACGAGCTTGCCGAGGTGTCGCAGCTCGCGCGCGACGGCAAGTTGAAGCCCGGCGACCTGCAGGGCGGGACGTTCTCCATCTCGAGCCTGGGCGGCATCGGCGGGACGGCGTTCACCCCGATCATCAACGCTCCGGAGGTGGCCATCCTCGGGGTTTCGCGCGGGGCCCAGCGCCCGGTGTGGAACGGCCGGGAATTCGTGCCGCGCCTCATCCTGCCGCTGTCGCTGTCCTACGACCACCGCGTGATCGACGGTGCGACCGCCGCGCGCTTCTCCACCGCCCTTTCCGCGGTGCTCTCCGACATCCGCAAGCTCATCCTCTGATGGCGAGCCAGGAGGTCAAGGTTCCCGACATCGGGGACTTCAAGGACGTTGAAGTGATCGAGGTGCTGGTCAAGCCCGGCGACGCGGTGACCAAGGAGCAGTCCCTCATCACGCTCGAGTCGGACAAGGCGACCATGGAGATCCCTTCGCCCGGCGCCGGCGTGGTGGAGGCGCTGCGGGTCAAGGTCGGCGACAAGGTGTCGCAGGGCTCGCCGATCCTCCTTCTGCAGTCCGAGGACCGGAAGGCGGAAGGGCGCAAGACGGATGATCGAAAGACCGAAGAGGGGGGCGAGCGGAAGACCGACGACCGGAAGGCGCCCGAGGCCGCGCGCCCGGCGACGCCGCAGCCCGGCGGGGGCGGCGAGGTCGAATGCGACGTGGTGGTGCTCGGGGCCGGGCCGGGCGGCTACTCGGCGGCGTTTCGCGCGGCGGACCTTGGCTTGAGGACCGTGCTGGTCGAGCGCTATCCCGCGCTGGGCGGCGTGTGCCTGAACGTGGGCTGCATCCCGTCCAAGGCGCTGTTGCATACCGCCGCCGTCGTGGACGCGGCGCGCGCCCTGGCGGCGCACGGGGTGGCGTTTGGCGAGCCCAAGCTCGACCTCGCGAAGCTGCGGGAGTTCAAGGACAAGGTGGTGAGCAAGCTTACCGGCGGGCTCGCCGCCATGGCGAAGATGCGCAAGGTGACCGTGCTGACGGGCACGGGCAGCTTCGCCGGCCCGAATCACCTCCAAGTCGAGACCCGCGAAGGGCGCCGCACGGTGCGCTTCGCCTCGGCCATCATCGCCGCCGGCTCGCAGGCCGCCAAGCTGCCGTTCCTGCCCGACGATCCGCGCATCGTGGACTCCACCGGCGCGCTGGAGCTCAAGAGCGTTCCCAAGCGCCTGCTCGTGATCGGCGGCGGAATCATCGGCCTCGAGATGGGGACCGTCTACTCCACGCTGGGCGCGCGCCTGGACGTCGTGGAGATGATGGATGGGCTCATGCTCGGCGCGGACCGCGACCTCGTCGCGGTGTGGCAGAAGGCGAACGCCGGGCGCTTCGACCAGGTGATGCTCAAGACGCGCACGACCGGAGTGGAGGCCTCCGCCAAGGGACTGAAGGTCAGCTTCGAGGGCGCCGAGGCGAAGATCTACGACATGATCCTGGTGTCGGTCGGCCGCGTGCCGAACGGCAAGCGCATCGGCGCGGACAAGGCGGGCGTGGCCGTCACCGACCGTGGCTTCATCGACACCGATTCCCAGATGCGCACCAACGTGCCCCACATCTACGCCATCGGCGACATCGCCCGCAATCCGATGCTGGCGCACAAGGCGGTGCACGAAGGCCATGTCGCAGCCGAGGCGGCGGCCGGGCACAAGGCGCATTTCGACGCGCGGGTGGTGCCGTCGGTCGCCTACACCGACCCCGAGATCGCCTGGGTGGGCCTCACCGAGGACGAGGCCAGGAAAAGCGGCGCCCGGATCGCCGTGGCGAAGTTCCCGTGGAGCGCCTCCGGCCGAGCGATCGCCAACGCCCGGGACGAGGGCTTCACCAAGCTCATTTTCGACACCGACAGCCACCGGGTCCTCGGGGGCGGCATCGTGGGCACCGGGGCCGGCGACCTCATCAGCGAGATCGCC
>DATLGR010000451.1:0-6602 GCA_035540415.1 Burkholderiales bacterium
TTCATGTCCGGATTGAACGGCGCCGCGCCGGCGGGCGCAACCGCAATCGGCGCGGGTCCGGCATGCGCATTTCGCATGCAGGCGCGCGGTGCTATCCTCGCCGCACTGGTGGGTCCGGGAGGGGACCTGTTCTCAATCGTCGAGCAGGAGGAGGAGCAACGATGTTGAAGCAGGCACTATGCTGGCTCACGGCCAGCCTGGCCTTGCTATGCGGCAGCGCAGCGCTGGCACAGGTGAAAGACATCCCCTGGGGCACGTCGGCGGTCGGCTCGTCCGGCCACCGCGCGCTCGTCACGCTGGCCGAAGTGCTCAATCGCGAGATGAAGAACTACCGCGTCACGGTGCAGCCCACGCCCGGCGCCATCGTCTCGGTGAAGGGCTACGCCACCGGGCAGTTCGAGGGCTACTACGGCGCCGACATCGCGTTCTACGAGCTCGCCAACGACAGCCACCGCTTCAAGGGCTTCAAGGCGAGCATGAAGCGCCAGCCGGTGCAGTCGTTCTGGGCCTTCACCGTCGAGGTGGGCACCGCGGTGCGCGCCAAGGACCGCGACAAGTTCAAGGACTGGAAGTCGCTCTCGGGCCGCCCGATCTTCACCGGGCCGCTGCCCTGGGACGTGCGCGCGCACCTGGAGCGCGCCTACGAGGCGCTCGGCGTGAAGCACCAGTACCGCCAGGTGGACCTGGCGGCCGCCGGCTCGCTGCTCAACACCGGCGGCATCGACGGCTTCATCATCTACACCAACGGCGAGGCCACCACCGCCCCGTGGATCACCGAGGCCTCGCTCGCGGCCGACTGGGCGGCCGTAAACCCGAGCGCAAGCGAGATCGCGCAGCTGAAGAAGGCCGGCTTCGGCGTGACCGAGGTGAAGCCCGACGTCTTCAAGCGCAACGTGCACACCGAGCGCGTGGTGCTGCTGCCGTTCTACTACGGCTTCCACGTCGGCCTCGAGGTGCCCGCGGAGGACAAGTACCGCATGCTCCTGGTGATCGAGAAGAACCTCGCCGAGCTCGCCAAGGCCGACGCGGGCTACGCGCAGATCGCCAAGGACATGCCGCGCATGCAGCGCCTGGGCGTGGAATCGTCCGTCGAGTTCGTGCCCATCCACCCGGGCCTCGCGCGCTACATGCGCGAGAAGGGCGTTTGGGACGCGAAGTGGGACGCTCGCATCGCCAAGAAGTAGCCGCGTGAGCGGCGCTCGGGGGGGCACGAAGGCCGCGGCGGCGGTGCAGGTGCTGTACTTCGCCGTCGCGGTGTTTTTCTTCGCCTACCTGCTCGCGTACTACTGGACCGGCGCCGGCGGGCCGACGCTGCTCGCCGTGACGCTGGTGCCGGTGACGTTCGTGCTGTTCGTGCTGGACGAGCTGCGCGCCGAGGGGCCGTACCCGCGCCTGCCGCGGGGCATCAATTACGCCATCGCGGCGCTCTACGGCGGCTTCTCGATCGCCGCGGCGGCGTACATGCACCTGGAATACTTCATGATCGGCACGGTGCGCGCGGGCATCTGGAGCCCGACCGATCTCGTGATGGGCGGCCTGATGGTGCTGCTCGTCATGGAATATGCGCGCAAGCGCTACTTCGCGCTCTTCGTGCTCAACGTGCTGCTCATCCTGTACGCGGTCTACGGCCGCGTGGTGCCGGGCATGTTCTTCCACCCGGGGCTCTCCTGGGAGCGCGTGACCAGCGCCATGAGCGTGGAGATGTCCACCGGCATCTACTCC
Source organism: Burkholderiales bacterium (assembly GCA_035540415.1). Classification (GTDB taxonomy): domain Bacteria; phylum Pseudomonadota; class Gammaproteobacteria; order Burkholderiales; family SG8-39; genus SCGC-AG-212-J23. The sequence goes on from DATLGR010000451.1 coordinate 1,723, forward strand.
AACCTGCCGCAGCTCGCGCTCACCCTGATCGGCTCGTTCATCCTGGTGCTCGCGGCGCTGCGCGCCTTCGGCTGCATCGATTCCATCCTCAAGGGGGCGACGCAGATCGCGGCGCGCTCGCCACATGCGCTGCCCCAGGCGGCGGTGCTGGGCTCCATCGGGGTCGGGGCGGTGACCGGCAGCGGCGCCGCCAACGCCATCACCACCGGCTCGGCGACCATCCCGGCGATGATCGGCGCCGGCATGCCGCGCGTCACCGCGGCGGCGATCGAGACCGCCTCGTCGCTCGGCGGCCAGCTCATCCCGCCGATCATGGGCATCTCCGCGTTCCTCATGGCGGAATTCCTCGGCCGCAGCTACTTCGACGTCGTGGCGCGCGGCTATGCGCCGGCGGTGGTGTACGTGGTCGGGGTAATGGCCTCGGTGTACCTGCTGTCCTCCCACTATCGCGATCGCCTCGGCACGGTGAGCGCACAGCCGATGCGCTGGACCGACTGGACCAACCTCGGCGCCTTTGCCACGGTCGTGGGCGGCCTGATCGGCCTGATGGCGGCGTTCCACCTGCCGCCGATGTTCGCCGCGCTGTACGTGTTCCTCGCCATCCTGGCCGTGCTGGTGCCCGCGCACCTCGCGAACCTCGCGCGCAACGGCACGCTCACCGCGCGCGCCGCGCTGGCGCCGCTCGGGCGCTTTCTCGACACCTTCGCCTCCATGACGGCCGACCTCGCCCTGCTGCTGGCGACGCTCTCCATCATGACCGGCGCCTTCGTCATTACCGGGGTACCGACCAAGATCGGCGCGCTGCTCATCGAGGCCGCCGGGGTCAACCTGGTGGCGATGGTGCTGGTGGCCTTCTTCTTCGGCGCGCTGCTCGGCACCGGGCTGCCGCCGGCGCCCACCTACATCATCACCGCGCTCGTCATCGTGCCGCCGATGATCCGCGTCGGCGTCGACCCCTGGGTGGTGCACTTCTTCGCGTTCTTCCTCGCCGTCTGGGGCGAGCTCACGCCGCCCACGTCGGTGGTGGCGGCGGTGACGGCGAAGATCGCGGAGGCCTCCTTTCTGCAGACGCTGGTGCACGCCATCGGGATCTGCGTGGCGCTGTTCGTGCTCATGGCCGGCGTCTTCTCGCGCCCCGAGCTCGTGCTCGAGCCGGGCGTGGCGCAGCTCGGCGCCATGCTCCTGCTGCTCGGCGCGACGCTGGGCATCACGTTCGCGCTGCAGGCGCGCTTCTCCAACCGGCGCATGCTCGACCTCGCGCTTCGCCTCGTGCTCGCGGCGATCGCCTTCGTCGTCCTGTTCCACCCCGATCGGCAGGTGGCGTGGCTCGCCTGCATCCCGATCGTTCTTTTCATCGGGTACTGGCTCACGCGGCGCCAAGCGCTGCCGCGCAAGGGCGGCGTCGGCTCGCAGGCGCGCGCCTGAGACCGCCTACGACTTGCCCGTGCCGCGCGCGCGCTTCACGAAGAGGATCACCGCGGCGGGGAAGTGGACCAGGCCGAACCCGGCGACGAAGGCGAGCACGGCGCCGGCTGTGTCCTGAGCGTACCGAGCGCCCAGCGCGCCGAGGGCTATCCCGACCAGGGCGAGCACGGCGCGCGTGAGCTGTGCGGCGCCGCGGCTGGCGGTATGCGCGCCGATGCGGTGCTGGGCATAGCCGGCGAGCACCAGCAGCCCCGCGGCGATCAGGAACGACACGACGATCATGCCGGGCAGGAGCAACCGGCGCGCCGGGTTCGCGCGCGCAGGACGCGCCCCGCGGCGTGCCGGAATGAATCTTGCGCGCGGCAGGATCATACGGGAGCTTGTCATGTTGAACGGAATGAGAGTTGCCATTCTCGTGGCCGAGGGTTTCGAGCAGGCGGAGATGGTCGAGCCGCGCAAGGCGCTCGAGCAGGCGGGGGCGCAGACCGAGATCGTCTCGCCCGCCGAGGACGAGGTGCAGGGCTGGAACCACTTCGACAAGGCCGACCGCTTCCAGGTGGACGCGCCGCTCGACGAGGCGCGCTCGGCCGACTACGACGCGCTGCTGCTCCCCGGCGGCGTGGCGAGCCCGGACCAGCTGCGCGCGCTGCCGAAGGCGGTGCAGTTCGTGCGCGAATTCGTGCAGGCGGGCAAGCCGATCGCGGTCATCTGCCACGGGCCGTGGACGCTGATCGAGGCGGGGGCCGCGAAGGGACGCACGCTCACGTCGTGGCCTTCCCTGCAGACCGACCTCGTCAACGCCGGGGCGAAGTGGGTGGACGAAGAAGTGGTGGTGGATCGCGGCATCGTCTCGAGCCGCAAGCCCGACGACCTGCCGGCCTTCAGCCGCAGGATGCTCGAGGTCTTCGGCGAGCGCCGCGGCCGCGAACGCCATGCGGCGTAGCGAAAGCACCTTCGAGCTCGAGTTCGCGCTGCCCATCGTGGAGCAGCGCTGGGCGCGCTTCGCGGCCTCCGGCGCGGCGCAGGCGCGCTTCGAGCCGCTGGCCGATGACCGCACGCGCGTGCACGTGGCCACCGAGCAGGGCGAGGCCGAGGACGTGGCGCTCGCCTTCCGGCGCTTCGTCTGGGCCGAGGACGTCGCCCGGGGGCCGGGCGCCACGAGCGCCGTCGACACCGCGGTCGCCGCCGAACGCAAACCGGGCCGCTAGGGGCGCAGGCGCCGGCGGTGGACGCGGGCGTTCTTCCAGGCGAAGACCGCCCAGCACAGCGCGACGACCAGCGCAGCGTCGATCAGCCACCGTAGCGCGCCCCCGAGCGCCACGCCGACGTCCCCGACGGCAAGGCCCGCCGATAGGAGTGCCGCCGAGGGGATCAGCGCCAGCGCCACCATGACTCCGCCGGTGAGAATGGTGCGGTTGCCCGCGATCAGGATTCCGCCGCCCACCGCGGCCACCATGCTGACAATGAGCGACTCGGCGCCCACCGAGCTCCAGTACGACGCGAGCGCGCCGGAGACGAGCGGCCCGGGATTGCCGCCGAGCGGCGAGCTGCCCAGCGCGCGCAGGGCGAGCGCCGCGATGAGCGCGCCGGCGAGCAGGGCGGCGTAACCCTTGGCCGTGTCGGCAAGCCCGTGCCGGCACGCCGTTCCGCCGGCGGCCAGTCCGAGCGACACGCGCGCCAGCGGTTCGAATCCGGGCGCGATCAGCATTCCGGCAATCACGACGTGAATCGCCTCGGTCGCCATGCCGACCACGGCCAGGACACCGGCGATCGCCATGACGGCGAGGCCGTTCGCCGTCATGTTGCTCTCCTTGCCGATGAGCTGATGCATCTCCTCCCAGCTCGCCTCGCTCGGCTCGCGCGCCAGCGCTCGCGCGTGCGAGGGCGAAACCAGGCTCACCGGCTCGCTGGTGACGACGCTGCTTTCCGGCCCGTGCGCCACGCCGGCTTCGTCGAGCAGGCGCATGAGCGCGGGCAGCGATGCGGTGGTTGCCTGGACCGTGATGATGTCCCCCGGCGGGTGCACCGACGCCCCGGTCTGCAGCTGGATGCCGATGACGCCGGCGACTCGCGAAAGCCTTCCGATGAGAGGCGAGGCGGCGTCGTGCGGAACGGTGAGCTGGAGGATCCTGGGCACGCCGCCGCCGGCCGATGCGCTCAGTCGGTCAGGTACAGAAGGCCTGGCGCCACGTACAGCTCGCGCGGGGCGACCCGATACTGGTAGGACGGCGGGACCACGCGGTCGAAGCGGTATTTCATTCCCATGTACTGCACCGAGGCGTAGATCTCCCGGCCGTCGAAGGTGCCGATCACCTCGGCTTCGGGTTCCGGGCGGACCTGCTCCCGGCCGACCACGGCGCCCATGTTGCGCACGTAGCGCGGATTACTGAGCCTGGTCCGGTCGAACTGCACCAGCCGGTAAAGGATGCCCAGGATGGCGGCGAAGAGCGCAGCGTCGACGAGCTCCATGCCAGTCGCCCAAGCAAATTCCGTACGGATCTCAGCCGGAGGGCCGCCGGAGCGTCGCGCGCGCCGCTGCTGCGCAGGAACTCTCGCGCGCCTTGCGAATGGCCGTCGCCTTTCACGCTCGCTGTCGAATAATGCCCACCGCCGCTGTGCGCGCCACGGCCGCCGCGGCATTCGCTGTGCCCGCGGCCCGGGAATGCGGGTTGCACCGGGCTCGCTTTGTTCCGCACAACCATCGAACGGAGGCTCCTCATGGCCCGAAGCACGCTTGATCCCGATAACCCGCCCGCGCGGCGTCCTAATACCCCGCCGGGACACGACACGAAATCGCTCGGGCCGAGCGACAGCTCCGACAGCGGCTCCGACATGGCGGGCCCCGGCGTCACCGAGGGCGACCAGCTCAACCTCGGGCGCGGGACGAACGAGGACATGGAAGCCGGCCCGCGCAACTCGGCCGACGCCGGCGCGAGCGTCGGCGACCTCGGCATGGATGAGAACAGCGACCGCTTCGGCACGGGCGAGCACCTCACCGCGGGGCGCGAGCCCAACATCAGGCCCAACGCGGACCGCGACGCCGATCGTGTCGTCGGCCCCGGCGAAGCGGGCCTCGGTCGCGGCCTGGATCAGGCCGAGGAAGGCCGTCTCGGCACGACTGACGAAGCCCGCGAGAAGAAGGCGCGCCGCTAGCGCACCGGAATCGCGCCGGTCGCATCCCGCTGCACCGGCCCGGGCGCCAGCACACCGGGCTGGCCGGGCTGGCCGGGGACGGCGGTGCCGGGATGGGTGGGCGGAACGGGCGTCGCATCCGGCGTCGCCGGCGGTACGGTCGGACCGCCGATGGCGGGGGCCTGGTCGATCGCGGGCGGCGTGCCGAGCGCCCCGGGCGTCGCCGTGCCCGGCGGCGGGGTAGCGCCGGGAAGCGTGGTCCCCGGTGCGCTCGGCACCGCAGGGGTGTCGATTCCCGGGGTGGTGCCGAAGGCGCCCGGAAC
>DATLGR010000452.1:0-3171 GCA_035540415.1 Burkholderiales bacterium
CCTCCCGCTCGCCGGTGAAGCAGTGCGCCACGGCGTTCTCGATCTTCAGCGCCTTCACCAATTGCGCGAAACGCGGGTGCGCATCCCGCGAATGCAGGAACAGCGGCTTGCCGAGCGCCAGGCCGAGCTCGGCCTGGGCGACGAACCACTTTTCCTGGTCCGGGTGCGGCGAGTAGTTGCGGTTGAAGTCGAGGCCGCATTCGCCGATGGCGACGACGCGCGGCTGCGCCGCCAGCTCTTTTAGCTGCGCGATGGTGTCCGGTCCGCATTCGCGCGCATGGTGCGGATGCACGCCCACCGTGCACGCCAGCTCGAAGCGCGCCGCGATGTCCACCGCATGCCGGCTCTCGGCGACGGTCGTGCCGGTCACGATCATCTGTTGCACGCCGGCGGCGCGCGCGCGGGCCACGACCTCGGCCAGGTCGTCCCGGAAAGCCGAGTGCGTGAGGTTGGCCCCGATGTCGACCACTACCCGGCGCCCGGGGTGTCGGGCAGGCCGAAGCCCATGCGGATCTTCAGGCCCTTGATGGTTTCCTTGACCGTGCCGCAGAGCGGCAGGCTCAGGCGGGCGAGGTCGGCTTCCTGGAGCACGATGCTCATGTCCTTCTCCGCCCAGGGCATGCCGGAGTCCTCGGCGCGGTGGTCCATGGACCAGTTCTGCGCGCTCGCATGATGCAGCGCCTCGCGCAGGCGCGCCCGGTCCGCGCCGAGCGCCTCGCCGAGGCGCAGGCCCTCGTCGTTGGCCGAGGTGCAGGCCCACAGGATCAGGTTGTTTACCATCTTCGCCACCTGGCCGGCGCCGGGCCGGGGCCCGACGTGGAAGATGTCGGAGGCGAACGCCGCGAACACCGGGCGGCAGGCTTCGAAGGCCTGCGGCTCGCCGCCGCCGAAGAGCAGGATCTTTCCGGCCTCGGCCGCCGCCTCGCCGCGCGCCGACGGGATGTCGAGCAGCGTGATGCCGAGAGTGGCGAGGCGCTCGCCGAGGTGGCTGGACGTGCGCGGCGCAACGGTGGAGCCGAGCGCGACGATGAGCCCGGGCCGGGCGGCGTGCGCGATGCCGCGTTCGCCGAACACCGCGGCCTCGACCTCGTGGTCGAAGCCCACGATGATGATGACGAGGTCGCTCGCACGGGCGAGCGCCGCAGGATCGGCGGCAAGCGCGACCCCGGCCGCGGCGGCCCGCTCGCGCGCCGCGGGCGCCGGGTCGCATCCGGACACGGCGTAGCCGCGGGCGAGCAGGAGCCGCGCCATCGGCAGTCCCATCCTGCCGAGCCCGACGATTCCGACGTTTCGTATTGCGCTCATGGTGGATCGAGTATAGCTTCGGCGCAGGAGGCAATTTCCGATGAAGACGCTCTTGCGCACCGCCGTCGCGGTTCTGGCTCTTGCCATCGTCGCGGCGCCCGCCTATTCGCAGACCTGGCCGCAGCGTCCGGTGCGGCTCATCCTTCCGCTCGGCCCCGGCTCCGGCGCCGACATCGGCGCGCGGCTCTTCGCCGAGCGGCTGACCACGCGCTGGGGCCAGGCGGTGGTGGTGGAGAACCGCCCGGGCGGCGACGGCGTCATCGCCATCAACGCGGTGCTTTCGGCGAAGGACGACCACACGCTGCTTTGGGGCCCGACCGCGAGCATCGTCGGCCATCCCTACACGCTGGACAAGATGCCCTACGATCCCAAGGACCTCGTGCCGGTGGCGCGCGTGACGAGCACGGTGGTCACGCTCGCGGTGCCGGCGGCGAGCGGCTTCAATTCGCTGAAGGACGTGGTGGACTTCGCGCGCCGCGAGCCCGGCAAGCTGAACTGGACGAGCGTCGTGCCGGTCACCGACATCGTGCTCGAGGCGTTCTTCAAGAAAGCCGGCCTCCAGGCGGTGCGCATCCCGTACAAGAACCCCGCCGGCGCGGTCACGGACCTCGCGGAGAACCGCCTGCACCTCTACAGCTCGGCCTACGCCATCGTGCGGCCGCAGCTCCCCGGCGGCCGCATCAAGCTGGTGGCGGTGCAGAACCGCAGCCGCGTGCCGGGGCTCGACCTGCCCACGGTGGCGGAGCTCGGCTTCCCGGATCTCACCTTCGACGGGCTGGTCGGCGTCATGGCGGCCCGCGGCAGCAACCTGCCGGAGGCGGCGCGCGAGCGCATCGCCGCCGACATCCGCGCCGTGGCCGCCGAGCCGGCCGTGGCCGAGCGCCTCGCCGCCACGGCACAGATCAACTACCCCGGCAATGCCGCGGAGTTCGCCGCTTCCATGGAGGAGCAGGTGGCCCACCTCGAGGCGGTCGCCAAGGTCGTGGGCATGCAGCCCAAGCGCTGAGGCGCTAGGCGTCGCGCGCCAGGCGCCCGATGTCGCGCAGCGCCTTCTCGTGGCGCGCCGACCAGGGCTGCCCGAGGCTGAGCCGCATGCAGTTGCGGTAGCGCCCGGAGGCCGAGAACATCGGCCCCGGGGCGATCGTGATGCCGCGCGGAATCAGCTTCTCGAACAGCGCGACCGAATCGCAGCCCTTGGGCAGCTCCACCCAGAGCATGAAGGCGCCCGAGGGGCGCGTGACGCGCGTGCCGCGGGGGAACGCCTCGGCGATCACGGTCCGCGCGGCGTCCACGTGGGCATCGAAGCGGCGCCGGAGCTGGCGCAGCGAGCGCTCATACCCGCCCCACGCCAGCAGGGCGGCAATCGTGTGCTCCACGAGCTCGTTGCTGCCGCCGCTCGCGATGAATTTCAGGCTGCGCACCCGGTCGCGCCAGCGGCCCGGCTCCACCCAGCCGGCCTTGAAGGCGGGCGAGAGCGTCTTGGAGAACGAGCCGCAGAGCAGGACGTTCCCCGTCCGGTCGTAGGCCTTGGCGGCCCGCGGCGCCCCGCCCGCCATGAGATCGGCGTAGATATGGTCCTCGATGAGCGGCACGTCCTTCGCGGCGAGCAGCTCCACCAGGCGCTTCTTCGCCGCGTCCGACAGGGACGCTCCGATCGGGTTGGAGACGTTCGGCATGACGAGCACCGCTTTCACCGGGTGCTCCGCGAGTGCGAGCTCGAGCGCCTCGAGCGAGATGCCGGTGCGCGGATGCGTCGGGATCTCGAGCGCGCGCAGCCCGAGGGTCTGCAGGATCTGCAGGAAGCCGTAGTAGGTGGGGGACTCGAGCGCCACCAGGTCGCCCGGCTTCGTCACTGCGCGCAGGCAC
>DATLGR010000453.1:0-1525 GCA_035540415.1 Burkholderiales bacterium
GGGAACTGCGGCCGCGTGCCGCTGACGGCGATCTTGTGTGCGATCGCGAAGGCGACGCCGCGCGCCGCCTTCTCCTCGCCGATGCCGAGCTTCGCACGCACCCAGTCGATGAGGGGCTCGATCGGCGGAAAGTGCGGCCGCGTGCCGAGCTCGACCGGCACGGCGTAGGCGCGCGGCGTGGCCACGAGGCCCGTGGCGACTGCGCCGTCGATCTCCTCCTGGTGAAAGAGGCTGCCCTTCAGCCCCGCGGCGCCGCCGGCGCCCACCGGCATGCGGTCGGAGAGCTCGCGGTAGGTGAGCAGGTCCGCGTCGGTAACGGCGGCAAGCAGCTCATCGGCCACCACCTCGGGCGCCTGGAGGTAGGCTTGCTCGAGCGCTCGCACGCGCGGGTAGTCGATGCCGAGCTCGATCACCGATACCTCGCCGGGTGCGTAAGCCGGTCCTGGCCGCGGCTGTCCGGAAAGTCGAGGTTCACCACCGCGCCGGCCGGCGCCGCCTTCTTGAAGTCGATGCCGAGCTCGTTGTGGTAGCGAACGCGCAGCGTCTTCGCGCGCGCGGAGTACTCCTGCGCCTTGGAGCGGCCATCCACCGCGTCGGCCTGGATCGTGGAGTCGGTGCCGCTCGAGTAGAAGGCGGCGAGCTGGTCGCATAGCGACGCCGCCGCCCAGCAGGCCACGGCCTCGCGATCGGCGGCCGGCACCGTGTCGATCTGCGCGTCGACCTGGTGCGCGACCGTGAAGCTTGCGCGCACGCTGTCCGTCGCCACCGCGACGTGGTCGAGCAGCATGATCTTGGTGCCCGCCGGATCGCTGTAAAGCGCCACGCGCTCGGGCTTGAGGTGCACCGGCGGCACGCGCCCCTTCGGATGCTCGAGCGCCACCACGTCGGAGAAGCCCGCCTCCCAGGAAGCCGGAAGCGGCAGGAGCTGCGAGCTCTCCGGCGTCACGTCCTCGACCTTGGTGCGCGGCCGGTCCTTCGAGTAGCGCATCACCGCCGCGGCGATGGCGCGGTCGCGCTCGGCCGGGCTGATCTTGCCGCCGTCGTCGCGCACGAGCTCGGAAACGATCGTCTGGTAGTCGGCGAGCATGTGGTTCGATCAAAAAGGGCGGGCACCTCGCGGCGGCCCGCCCTGGTCGTCGCGCGGGCCGGCTATCTCCGCGCGCAGGTGAGCAGGAGCACCGGATCGTCCCAAGTCGGCGAGGTGCCGCCGATCGCGAAGGACACCGTGATCACCGCCTCGTCGGCGATCGTGTCGGTCTTGATCGCGCCGTGCGTAAAGGCGCCGGCGGTGACCGGGATCGGCGAGGCGAGCACCGAGGTGCCGCCGGCGAGCACATCGATCGTGAGCGTGGGCGAGGTGCCGCCCGAGGCGCGCGCGGATGCGCCGGCGCCGATCAGCTGGCAGGGCTGCGGCATCTGGAAGCGCGCGACGTTCGCCACGGTCGCGGTGAACTGCCGCGAGAAGTGGAACGGAAACACCATTACCTGGCCGGCGCCGACCGCCACGTTGGGCGTCTGCGTGGGC
>DATLGR010000454.1:0-3307 GCA_035540415.1 Burkholderiales bacterium
GAGCTAATCGCCCCCCGGCCCCGATTGCGGAAAAAGGAGCCTCGCGGCTCCTTTTTTCATTCCGGCTTCTCGTTCACCGAGCTTGTCGCGGTGCTTTTGATCCTCGGCATCCTCTCGGTCTTCGCCGTGTCGCGCATGTCCACCGGGTTCGCAGCCACGCGCGCGTTCCACGACCAGCTCCTGTCGCAGGTGCAGTTCGCGCGCAAGGCCGCGGTGGCGCAGGGGCGCGGCGTGTTCGTGCGCATCGATGCCACGCAATCGCGGCTCTGCTACAGCGCGGCCGGCGCCTGCAGCGGCGCCGATGCCGTGGCGGCGCCAAGCGGCGAGGCGCCGTTTCGCGTCGCCGTGCCCTCCGGGGTGACGGCGACCGCGGTCACGTTCCAGTTCGATGCGCTGGGACGCTACCGGACGGCGGCCGGCGGCGCGACCAGCGCGCCGCTGGTGCTGACGGTGGCGGGCGACGGCGTGCTGCAGTTCACCGTCGAGCACGAGACCGGCTATGTGCGCCCGTAGGACTCGCGGCTTCACGCTCGTCGAGATGGTGGTGCTGATCGCCGTGGTGGCGGCCGCGCTGGTCGGCGTGCTCTACGTGTTCCAGAACGTCGTGCGCTCGAGCGCCGATCCGCAGCTCGCCAAGCAGGCCCTGGCGGTCGCCGAGGCGATGCTCGACCGCATCCTGCTCGAGCGCTACGAGGACGTGGATGCCTACCACGGCTACAGCACCGCGGGCGGCATTCGCGACGTCGAGAACAATCCCATCGCGGGGCTGGAGAGCTACGACGTGGCCAGCGTCTCGGTCACCACCACTACGCTCAACGACACCGGCGGCACGCTTCCGGCGGTCGCCGAGGCCAAGCGGGTCACCGTCGTCGTGACCGGACCGGGGAATGTTTCCGTGCCGCTCGAGGGCTACCGCGTGCGGTACGCGCAGTGAGCCGGCTTCGAGCCGAGCGCGGCGTCACGCTCGTCGAGCTGGTCATCACGATCGTGCTCCTGGGCATCATCGGCGGCATCGGCGCGATGGTCCTGCTGCCGGCCTTCGAGGCGTACTTCGCCGCCCAGCGCCGCGCGGACCTGGCCGACGCGGCCGACACCGCGCTGCGGCGGCTGTCGCGGGACGTGCGCCTCGCGCTGCCGAACAGCGCCCGAGTGGACGGCTCGCAGCGCTACCTCGAGTTCCTGCTCGCGAAGAACGGCGGACGCTACCGGGCCGCGCATGACGAAGACCCGCTGACGAGCGAAGATCCGCTCCTCTTCGATGCCCCCGACGGCGCGTTCGACACCCTCGGCGCCCTTGCGACGTTCGGCGACCAGCAGGTGCAGGCGGGCGATTACGTGGTGCTTCACAATCTCGGCATCCCGGGCGCCAATGCCTATGACGTCGGGGCGGCTTCGCCCAACATCGCGCAGATCAGCGCGTTTGCGAGCGTCGCGGGCGGCAATCGCATCACGCTCGCGGCGGCCACCCAGTTCCCCTTCGAATCCCCCGGGCGTCGGTTTTTCGTCGTCTCCGGGCCGGTCACGTACGCGTGCGTCGGCGTCGGTCTCGATGCGCAGGGCACCGGCACCGGGACGCTGCAGCGCTGGTGGGGCTACCCCATCGAGCTGCGCGGCGGCCAGCCGCCCACGACGCTGCCGGGGGGCGGGGCGAGCGCGGTCCTGGCACACAACCTCTCGGCGTGCGAGCTGCGCTACAGCAACCTCGCGCATCTCTCGCGCGGGCTGGTGGTCGTGCGCCTGGGCATTACCCGCCGCCAGGAGACCGTGACGCTGTTCCATGAAATCCACGTCGACAATGTCCCGTAGCGAAGGCCCGAAGAGGCGCCGCGAGGCGCGCGGGTTCGCCATGGCGGTGGTAGTGGGCCTGCTCGCGGTGCTGTCCGTCTTCGGCGCGGCCATCGTCGTGGTGTCCACCACGCAGCAGTCCGGCGCCGCGCTCGACGTACAGGGCGTGCGCGCCTACCACGCCGCTCGCGGCGGGCTCGAATGGGGCCTCTATCACGTGTTGCGCCCGGGCTTTGGCGGCTGCGCCGGCATCCACGGCAAGACCGTGGCCTATGGCGGCCAGCTGGCCGGCTTTCGCGTTCATCTCGATTGCCAGGCAAGCGGGCCGCACACCGAGGGGACCGAGACCGTGACCCTCTATGCGATCACGGCAACCGCCTGCAATGACGTCGTGTGCCCCACCCCCGCGGCGCCGCCGCCCCCGAGCTACGTCCAGCGGCAGGTGCGCGCGACCGTGGGGTCGAACTAGAAAATCGATTGACAACAAGGGGTTACTATTATAATTTCAAGTTCTAACTCGAATAAGGCCGGGCGCACGTGTTCGGTTGGCTGAACGGGGGCGGCTCTAAGCCAGGTTGGCTTGCAGTTTCCTTGGATGCTGGCGCAGTTGCCTTCGCGCACGCGCGGCGCGCGCGCGGGGCGCGCGCGCGCGTCTCGGCCTATGGCACGCGCCCGCTCGATGAAAGCAGGCGTGGCCTCGAGCGCCTCAAGCGCGAGCTGGGGATTGGGCGCTACCAGTGCAGCACCATGCTTCGCGCTGGCGAGTACGACCTCGTCCTGGTGGACGCGCCGGGGGTGCCGCGCGCCGAGCTGAAGAGCGCGCTGCGCTGGAAGGTGAAGGACATGGTCGACTACCCGATCGACGAGGCTACCGTCGATTTCCTCGAGATTCCGCCGCAGGAGCCCGGCGCCGCCGCGCGCCAGCTCTATGCCGTGCTCGCGCGCAACCAGGCGATCGAGGCTTGCGTGCGGCGCTTCGACGACGCCGGCATTGCGTTGCGCGTGATCGAGATCCCCGACACGGCCCAGCGCAACATCGCGGCCCTCTACGAGCAGGACGGACGCGGCATGGCGCTGCTCTATCTCGGGTCCGACTGGGGGCTCATCACCGTCAGCTGTCAGGGCGAGCTGTATCTATCCCGCCGCCTCGACTTGGGAATGGACGCCGTGGGCGCCGAAGGCGCGGACCGGGACGCGCTCGAGCGCGTGGCGCTGGAAGTGCAGCGCACCTTCGATCATTTCGAGCGCCAGTTCCGCTACGTCGCGATCGGTGAGCTGCTGCTCGCGCCCACGGGCGCGCCGAGCGGGCTGCCGCAGCTGCTGCAGGAGCGCTTTCCGGTCCAGGTCCGGGCCATCGACCTCACCGAGGTGCTGGCGTTCGACGGCGTGGCGCCGGATGCCGCCGCCCAGTGGCGACTGTTCCACCAGTTCGGCGCGGCCCTGCGCGAAGGCAGCTCGTGAGCCAGCAGATCAATCTGTTCGACCAGCGATTCCGGCGCGAGCGGCCGCGGTTCTCGGCCGC
>DATLGR010000455.1:0-4633 GCA_035540415.1 Burkholderiales bacterium
CTGGTGCCCGAGGGCGATCCGTTCTATACGCACGACGCCGAGGGCCCCGACGACATGCCCGCGCACGGCGCAGGCCTATGCCGGCGAGGTGGCCGGCGCCGGCACGATCGTGTGGAACGGACCCGTCGGCGTGTTCGAGAAGCCCCCGTTCGCCGCGGGCACCGAACAGCTGGCGCGGGCCATCGCCGCCGCCGAGGGCTTCTCGATCGCCGGCGGCGGCGACACGGTGGCGGCGATCAACCGCTTCGGCGTCGGCGAAGGCATCGACTACATCTCCACCGCCGGCGGCGCGTTCCTCGAGTTTCTCGAGGGCAAGGCGCTGCCGGCCGTCGCCGCGCTCGAAGCGCGCGCGGATGGTTAGGCAGCTCGTCGTCGAGACGCGCGGCCAGGGGCTGCACGAGATCACCGCGGAGGTGCAAAAGGCGGTCGGCGCGGCAAAGCTCGACGAAGGGCTGTGCACGCTTTTCGTCCAGCACACCTCGGCGAGCCTGCTGGTGCAGGAGAACGCCGATTCGACGGCCAAGCGCGACCTCGAGCGCTGGCTCGCGCGCCTGGTGCCCGAGGGCGATCCGTTCTAGACGCACGACGCCGAGGGCCCCGACGACATGCCCGCTCACGTGAAGGCCGCCCTGACCGCGACGTCGATCGGCATTCCGGTCATCGACGGCCGGCTGGGCCTGGGCACGTGGCAAGGCGTGTACCTGTGGGAGCACCGCCGCCGCGGCGGCCGCCGCCAGCTGCTATTGCACATCGGCACTTGAGCCGATAAGGTTGGTCGATGCTCCGTAGTACCAAGATCGTCGCCACGCTCGGCCCGGCGTCCAGCGACCCGGTCACGCTCGAGCGCATGGTGCGGGCCGGCGTCGACGTCGTGCGCCTGAACTTCTCCCACGGCACGAGCGAAGACCACCTCGCGCGCGCCAGCCTGGTGAAGGAGGTCTCCGCCAAGGTCGGGCGGACCGTGGCCATCATGTGCGACCTGCAGGGGCCCAAGATCCGCGTGGGCAAGTTCAAGGAAGGCCGCGCCACGCTCGAGAAGGGGCGCACCTTCGTGCTCGACGCCGCCTGCGCGCTGGGCGACGGCGAGCGCGTCGGCCTGGACTACAAGGAGCTGCCGCGGGACGTGGAGCCGGGCGCGCTGCTCATGCTCGACGACGGCAAGATCGTCCTCCAGGTGGTGAACGTGCGCGGCGACGAGGTCGAGACGGTGGTGCGACACGGCGGCGTGCTCTCCAACAACAAGGGCATCAACCGCCAGGGCGGCGGCCTCACCGCGCCCGCCCTCACCGCGAAGGACATGGAGGACATCCGGGTGGCGGCCAAGATGCAGGCCGATTACCTCGCGGTGTCGTTCCCCAAGAGCGGCGCGGACATGTACATGGCGCGCGAGCTCATGCGCGCGGCGGGGGGCAAGGCCTTCCTCATCGCCAAGATCGAGCGCGCCGAGGCGGTCGGCGAGGCCGCGCTGCTCGACATCATGCGCGGCTCCGACGGCATCATGGTGGCACGCGGCGACCTCGCGGTGGAGGTGGGCGACGCCTCGGTGCCGGCGCTGCAGAAGAAAATGATTCGGCTGGCGCGCGAGCACAACAAGCTCACCATCACCGCGACGCAGATGATGGAATCCATGATCTCCAGCCCGATCCCGACGCGCGCCGAGGTCTCCGACGTGGCCAACGCCGTGCTCGACGGCACCGACGCGGTGATGCTCTCGGCCGAGACGGCGAGCGGCCGCTACCCGGTGGAGGTGATCGAGGCCATGGACCGCATCTGCATCGAGGCCGAGCAGACGCAGCCGCTCAACCTGGAGCAGCACTTCCTGAACCGGGTGTTCACGCGCGTCGACCAGTCGATCGCGATGGCGGCGCTCTTCACGGCCTATCACCTCAAGGTGAAGTGCATCGCGGCGCTCACCGAGTCGGGATCGACCGCGCTGTGGATGAGCCGCCTCAACTGCGGCGTGCCGATCTACGCGCTCACCGCGCAGACCTCGACGCGCTACCGCTGCGCCCTGTTCCGGGACGTCTTTCCGCTGATGGTGAAGCACGTCGGCCACGACCGCGAGGAGCTGCTGCGCGAGGCCGAGAACGTGCTCGCCCAGCACAAGGTGGTGAAGGAGGGCGACCTCATCGTGCTCACGATCGGCGAGCCGATCGGCAAGAGCGGCGGCACCAACACCATGAAGATCGTGAAGGTGGGCGAGCACCTGATGCCGTGAGGATCGCACTGTGCAACGAGGTGATCGCGCCGATGCCGTTCCCTCGGCAGTGCGAATATGCGGCGAAGCTCGGTTACGACGGCCTGGAGGTGGCGCCGTACACGCTGTCGGAGGCGCCGCACCGCATGGGCGAGGCGCAGATCGCGGTGGCGCGCAGCGCCGCGGCGGACTGCGGCGTCGCCGTCACCGGCCTGCACTACCTGCTGATGCGCCCGGCGGGGCTGTCGGTCAGCAGCCGCGACGCCACGGTGCGCCGGCGCACGGTGGACGTGATGCTCGCGCTCATCGATCTGTGCGCGGCGCTCGGCGGCCGCACCCTGGTGCACGGCTCGGCGCAGCAGCGGCGCATCGATGCCGGCGAGACGCGTGCCGCCGCCATGCAGCGCGCGCAGGAGTGCTTCGCCGCGGTGGCAGAGCGCGCACACAAGGCCGGCGTCATCTACTGCATCGAGGCGCTCGCGCCGGAGCAGACGCCGCTCATCAACAGCCTCGAGGAGGCCGCGGCCATGGTGCAGGCCATCGCGAGCCCCGGGGTGCGCACCATGCTCGACTGCAGCGCCGCGGGGCGCACCGAGAGCGAGCCGCTGCCCCGCCTCGTCGAGCGCTGGCTGCCGCCCGGCATGATCGCCCACGTGCAGGTGAACGACCGCAACCGCCGCGGGCCCGGGCAGGGCGAGCAGCGCTTCGCGCCGCTCTTCGCCGCGCTGAAGCGCCATGGCTACGCGGGCGACGTCGCGGTCGAGCCCTTCGACTACGTTCCCGACGGTCCCGGCGCGGCGGCCCGCGCCATCGGCTACCTGCGCGGCATCCTCGAGGCGCTCGAGTGAAGCTTGCGGTGCGCGCGGTCGAGCTCTTCGAGCGCGAGGTGCCGCTGCGCCTGCCGTTTCGCTTCGGCGCGGCGCTCGTGCGCCAGGCGCCGCAGGCCTTCGCGCGGGTCCGCGTGCGCCTGGAAACCGGCGCCGAGGCCGAGGGGGCCGCCGCCGAGATGCTGATGCCGAAGTGGTTCGACAAGGATCCGGAGCTCACTCAGGAGCAGAACATCGAGCAGCTGCGCGCCTCGCTGCGGCTGGCGCGGGAGGCGTACCTGGCCGGCGCCGAGAACACCGCCTTCGGCCACTCCCTCGAGGCCTACGGCCCCCAGATCGCGCTCGCCGCGGCGCGCGGCCTGAACAGCCTGGTCGCCGGCTACGGTCCGGCGCTCCTCGACCGCGCGGTGCTCGATGCGCTGTGCCGCGCGCTCGGCGTCAGCTTCTTCGAGGCCGTGCGCCGGAATCTGCCGCGCATCGCCGCCCCGGGCTGGCAGGCGGATCTGGCCGCCTTCGATCTCGACGCGTTCCTGGGCTCGCTCGCCCCGCGCGGCACCATCGCCGCGCGTCATACCGTGGGCCTGGCCGATCCGCTCACCGGGACCGCGGCTTCGGACGGCCTGCCGCGCAGCCTCGAGGAGGTCGTCGCGCGCTACGGCAACCGCTGGTTCAAGCTCAAGCTTTCGGGCGACGCCGCGGCGGACCTGGAGCGCCTTGGCGCGATCGCCGCGGTGCTCGATCGAAGCCCGCAGCCCTACCGCACGACGCTCGACGGCAACGAGCAGTTCTCGGCGGCCGAGGACGTCGCCGCGTGGTGGCGGCGGCTGTGCGCCGAGCCGCGGCTTCGCCGGCTGGCGGCGAGCGTCGCCTACCTCGAGCAGCCCATCCGGCGAAGCCACGCCCTCGCGCACGACGTTTCAGCCCTCGCCGAGGAACTGCCCCTCGCCCTCGACGAGTCGGATGACTCGCTGGAGGCGTTTCCGCGCGCGCGGCGCCTGGGCTACACCGGCGTGTCCTCCAAGACCTGCAAGGGCCTGTACAAGTCGCTTCTCAATGCCGCCCGCTGCCGGCTGTGGAACCGCGAGGAGGGCGCCGAGCGCTACTTCGTGTGCGGCGAGGACCTCACCGCGCAGCCCGGGCTCGCCCTGCAGCAGGATCTCGCCCTCGTTTCGATCCTGGGCCTGGAGCATGTCGAGCGCAACGGCCACCACTATGTGAACGGCATGGCCGCGCTGCCGGCGGCCGAGCAGGCGGCGTTCCTCGCGGCGCACGGCGACCTCTACGAGCGCAGCCACGGCGCCGTGCGCCTGCGGATCCGCGACGGCGCGCTCGCGCTCGGCTCGCTCGCGTGCGCCGGCTACGCGAGCTGCGCGCTGCCGCACTGGGATTCCATGAGGAGAATGCAAGAGTGAAAGAAAAACGCATCGGCATCATCATGCACGGGGTCACCGGGCGCATGGGCATGAACCAGCATCTCATCCGCTCGATCCTCGCCATCCGCAAGCAGGGCGGCGTCGCGCTGAAGAACGGCACGCGCGTGATGCCCGATCCGCTGCTCGTCGGGCGCAACGCCGCCAAGGTGGAAGAGCTCGCGAAACAGCATGGCGTC
>DATLGR010000456.1:0-2508 GCA_035540415.1 Burkholderiales bacterium
GCACGGGGCGCCGGCGGCGCCCGAAAGAGGGCACAATGCCGCGATGGCCGAAGACCACCTGCGAGAAGCGCTCACCCGCCTGCCCGATGCCTACGACGCGCGCCGGCGCGAGGATCTCGACCGCGAGCAAAAGTCGAAGGACGACGAGGCGCAGTTCTTCAGCCGCTTCGCCGAGCTGCGCCGCGACGTGATCCGGCCGGTGTTCGAGGCGGCGGGGGCGCTGCTGGAGGAACGCGGGCACCGCTACAGCATCGCCGAGCAGGAGTCGGTGGCGGGCGCGGCCGGGCGCATCAGCGAGGCCGGCATCTCGCTGCGCGTGGTCGCGGCGGGCACCAAGGCGCCGCTGCACGAGGACCAGCAGTCGCTGTCCATCACCACCCGGCACTACAACCGCACGGTATGGATCAACTCGGGCGAGTCGCCCACCTCCGGCGGGCTCGCCGGGGCCAAGGGGGCGCACGGGCTGGACAAGGTCACGCCGCAGCTCGTCGAGGAGGAAGTGATCGCCTTCGTCGGGCGGGTGGTGGCGCGCTGAGCGCCGCGGCATAGTCCCAACGGCTCATGGCCGCGCGTAGACGAGTAGCGACAACCTGACGCATGATGGCGACCGTGCAGAACGCAATCTGCACAACGATCAACGAGCGGCCAGCACGCTGTTAAGAGCCCCAGTCCGAGAGACTGCTAAGGAGTAGTCCGAAGCCGGGACCGGTCCACGGCAGGGTCAAACAAGGTGTAGTCGCAGTTCGATCGCCGCTAGAGAGGTACTCAGAGGGCCCGCTCCAACGGGCCCTCTGTCATTTCAGGGGTTGCTTCCAGGGTTGCGTAGTCGCAGTTCATCGCCGCTGGGAGGAATTGTCGGGCCGCGCGGCGCGCGGCGCAATCGCGGCTTGCCGTAAATTCGTGTCGCGGATTCTCGGCGCGCCGCTCCGCGATGCATCGACGCGGCGAGCGGGCGCCGCGACAGGTTTTTCCCGCAGGCTTGTGAGGCGATGCAGTACAGTGCTGCCCCATGCGGGAGCTGGTGGAGCGGGCCGAGCGCGTCGCGGCGCATCTTGCGCGTCGCGGCGAGACCATCGCGGTGTGCGAGTCTTCCAGCGGCGGCCTGATCGCCGCGGCGCTGCTTGCCGTGCCCGGCGCCTCGGCGTACTTCGTCGGCGGCATGGTCATCTACACGCGGCAGGCCTACGACGCGCTGCGCGATTTCGACGTGGCGGAGCTGCGCGGGGCGCGCTCGGCCACCGAGGAGAACGCGCTGGTGCGCGCCGACCTCGCGCGCAGCCGCTTCGGCGCCACCTGGGGCCTGGGCGAGACCGGCGCCGCGGGCCCGGGCGGCAACCGCTACGGCGATCCGGCCGGGCACACCTGCATCGGCATCGCCGGCGCGGTGCGCGTCGCCGCGACGCTGCGCACCGGGCAGGCCGGGCGCCTGGCCAACATGTTCGCCTTCACCGCGGCGGCGCTCGAGCGGCTGTGCGCGGTGCTCGAGAGCCCCGAAGGGAAAACCGGGGTCAGACCCCGCGGCGGGGTCTGACCCCGGTTCGAGACCCCGGTTCGAGGGGCTTACGCGGCGGCGGCCAGGGGCGTTGCGCCCGCGAGGCTGCGCGCGAGGGCGCGCAGGAGCGCGGCGCCGTCGCCGCGCCAGGCGCTGCCGTGCATGCAGGCGAGCAGCTGCGGCTGCTCGCGCGCGAGGCGCTCGAGCGTGGCGGCGGTGTGCGGGGCGTGGGCGTAGTAGTCCATCGGCTGGCGGAAGGCCTCGCTTGGGCCGAGGATGTCCCCTTCGGTGAGCGGCACGGCGCCGTCGCCACCCTGGGTGAAGAGATCGCCGCAGAGGAGCGTGCGGCTCTCGAGCTCCATCATGAAGCCGTTCTCCCAGGCGTGCGGCACGTGCGGTGCGTCGAGCCACTTGAAGGCGCACCGGCCGGTGCGCAGCACCTCGCCGTCGGCCAGCGCGCGCGCCGGGCGCTCGGCGACGTCGTTCACCGACACCATCGCCGCCACCTGGCTGCACACGGGCACGGCGGCGGGCGCCGCGGCGAGGAAGTCATTGAGCGCGCCGCACTCGTCGGCCTCGAAGTGCGAGAAGGCGACGTAGCGCAGCCGCTCGAGCGGCAGCACGCGGCCGATCGCCTCGGCCACCAGCGGGAACATGCGCCGGGGGCCGGTGTGGAAGAGAAGCGGCTCCTCGTCGGCCACCAGGTACTGGTTGAAGTTGAAGCCGCCGCCGGGAATCTCCACCGGGGTATTGATGCGGTAGAGGTTGGGGGCGATCTCGAAAAGGTTGGTGCCGCTCGTGCGGTTCGTGATCATGGGGTTGGCTCCGCGGGTTGTAATGCCCGGTAGTGCGCCCAGGCGGCGGCGCGTTACGCGCGTTTCACCCCGCGGTCCGAAGGGCCAGGGCTGTAACGCGCCTTGCCCTGGCGACACCTCCGGGTATGCTCGGCCCATGCCTCGCGATTCCGACCTCGCCGCGCTCGACGATGGCGCGCTCGCCCGGCGCATCGCCGCGGC
>DATLGR010000457.1:0-32402 GCA_035540415.1 Burkholderiales bacterium
AAGTCCACCTTCACCGGCACCTTGAAGCGCGCGAGGCTCGCGCGGCAGTGCTCGATGATCTCCACGGCCGTCGCCCGCGCGCCGGGCTTGAGCGCCACGAAGGCGCGCACCGCCTCGCCGCGAAACGCGTCCGGCATGGCGACCACCGCCGCCTCGCGAACCGCGGGATGCGCGTGCAGGACCTCGTCCACTTCCCGGGGAAATACCTTCTCGCCGCCGACGTTGATGAGCTCCTTCTTGCGGTCGACGAGGAAGAGGTAGCCCTCGTTGTCGAGGGTGCCGATGTCGCCCGTGTAGAGCCAGCCGCCCCGGATCGCGTGGGCCGTCTCCTCCGGCCGGTTGCGGTAGCCCTCGATGAACTGCGGCCCGCGCACGCGCACCTCGCCGCGCTCGCCGGGCGGCAGCACGCGCTCGCCGGTCTCGATGTCGACGATCTCCAGATCGGTGTCCGGCGCCGGCAGGCCGACCGACAGCACCTTGCGCCGGCCGTCGAGCGGGTTGCCGGCGATGGGCGCGCCTTCCGACATGCCGCAGCCTTCGATCATCGGGCAGCCGGTCTTCTCCTCCCACGCGCGCATCACCTGCTCCGGGCACGCCGCGCCGCCGGCGAGGCAGTAGCGCAGGCTCGAGAGGTCGGCGAGCGCGAACCGCGGGCTCGCCATGAGGCCGATGTAGATCGCCGGGGGGCCGCCCGCGAACACGGTGACGCGGTGGCGCTCGAAGGCGGCGAGGACGTCGTCGGGCTTGTATTGCGGCACGATGACGAGGGTCGAGCGCGTGTAGATCGGCATCCAGCTCGCGAACTCGAAGCCCCAGATGTGGAACATCGGCGCCACGTTGAGGAACACGTTGTCGTCGAAGCCCACCGGCCACAGCGAATACATCTGGCGGAAGAACCACGCGATGTTGCGGTGCCGGTGCGCCGCGCCCTTCGGCACGCCGGTGGTGCCGCCGGTGAAGGGCAGCGTAGCCCAGTCCTCGGGGCCGGGCAGCGGCTCGGGCAGCGCGGCCGCCGCCGGCAGCGCGTCGGGCGCGAGCACCAGCACCTCGCGCACGCCCGCCTCCGCGGCGAGCGTGCGCGCCTTGTCGGCGCAGGCGCCGTCCGCGACGATCACCGCAGGCTCGACGTCCCTGGCGAGCGGCAGCAGCTCGCGCGCGGTGAGGCCGGGATTGAGCGGCGCCATCTGCGCCCGCGCGGCGAGCGTGCCCATCATCGCGACCGCCGTCTCGATGCTGTTGCCCGCGAGGAACAGCACACGCGATCCGCTCGCGCCGCGGGCGATCAGCTCGCGAGCGCAGCCCGCGGCGCCGCGCAGGTAGCCGGCGTAGTCGAGCGAGCGCTCGCCGCAGATGAGCGCCGTGCGCGCGGGCACGCGCGTGGCCGCGTCGGCCAGCGCGTGGACCACCGTGGGAAAGGCGGGCAGCGACGGGTCGACGCGGCGCTTCATGGCGACCTAGCGAAACAGCCGCTTGCTCGCGAGCGCCGCACCGGCGACCAGCGCCTCGAGCTTGGCCCAGGCGATCTGCGCGTGCACCCGCCCGCCGAGACCGCAGTCGGTGCCGGCGATCACGTGGTCGCGCCCGGCCACGTCGGCGTAGCGCTCGAGGCGCTCGGCCACCAGCTCCGGGTGCTCCACCACGTTGGTCGAGTGGCTCACCACGCCGGGGATGAGGCGCTTGCCGGCGGGCAGCTTCACCTCGCGCCACACCGCCCAGTCGTGCTCGTGGCGCACATTGCCCGCCTCGAGGGAATACGCGCCGGCGCGCACCTTGAGCACCAGGTCCGCGACCTTCCCGAGCGGCGCGTCGGTGCTGTGGGGCCCGTGCCAGCTCCCCCAGCACAGGTGGTAGCGGATGCGCTCCTCCGGCACCCCGCTCAGGGCATGGTTCAGCATCTCCACGCGCGCCTCGGCGAACTTGCGGTATTCGGCCCAGCCCCGCTCGCGCGCGAACCACCAGTCCCACAGCACCACCAGGCCCGGGTCGTCGATCTGGAGGGTGAAGCCCGCGTTGCCGATGGCCGTGTATTCCTCCTTCATGGCCTCGGCGACCGCCCAGCCGTACTCCTCCTGCGAGCGGTAGTGCGCGTTGGGCTGCAGCGCCTCGATGCTCGAGGGCGACACCGAGGTGACGAACGCCGCCGTCGCCTTGCCGCCGTCGAGCGCGGCGCGCAGGTTGTCGAGGTCCCGCGCGACCAGCGCCTGCCCGGTGTAGCGCACCGCGGAGGTGCAGACCATGGCCCTGGGCCGCGCCTGCACGGTCTCCTTCACCGAGCCGTCCTCGGCGTAGAAGGCGGCGAAGTCGGCGCGGTCCTTGCTGCGGCGGAGAATGCCGCCGTCGGGCAGGTCGCGCACCTCGTAGCCGGAAAGCCGCTCGTAGATGTAGCTCGCCCAGGCGCCGTAGTCGATGGCGCGGCGCACGGCCTTGCCGTACTCGCCGTCGTTCACGATGTCGATGCCGAGCTCCCGCTGCCGGCGCACGACTTCGGCGACGGCGCTGCGCAGCTCGCTCGAGACGTCGGCTCGCTGCCGGTAGCGCTCGAGCAGCGCCGGCGGGCGCGGCAGGCTGCCGACGTGGGTGGTGAGGATGCGGCTCATGCGGACCTCCACAGCTGCCGTGAAGCGAGGCGCGCGCCTTCGCCGAGCGCGCGCAGCTTCGCCCAGGCGATCTGCGGATGCACGCGCCCGCCCAGCCCGCAGTCGGTGCCGGCGATGACGTTGTCGCGCCCGACCACCCCGGCGAAGCGCACCAGGCGCTCGGCCACCACCTCCGGGTCCTCGACCACGTTGGTGGCGTGGCTCACCACGCCGGGCACCAGCACCTTGCCTTCGGGCAGCTTCGCCTCCTGCCAGACGCGCCACTCGTGCTGGTGGCGCACGTTGCCGGCCTCGATGGAGTATTCGCCCGCCTTGACCGCGAGCACCAGGTCGACGATGTCGGCGAGCGGAATGTCGGTGACGTGGGGCCCGTGCCAGCTTCCCCAGCAGATGTGGTAGCGGATGCGCTCGCTCGGCAGCCCGCGCAGCGCGTGGTTCATCGCCTCGATGCGAAGGCGCGCGAACTTCTTGTAGGCCTCGAGCGGCGGCTCCGGGTTCGCCATGTCCCAGCTGTCGGGCAGGCCCGGGTCGTCGAGCTGCAGCGTGAGGCCGGCCTCGACGATGGCCTTGTATTCCTCGCGCAGCGCCTCGGCGATGGCGTAGACGTATTCCTCGTCGCTCTTGTAGAAGGCGTCCTCGGTGCGCGCGCAGCTGCCGGGCGCCACCGAGCACATGAAGCCTTGCGTCATCCCGGCGGCGGCGAGCGCCGCCTTCAGGTTGTCGATATCGGCCTTGAGCGCGGCATGCCCGGTGTAGCGGATCGGGCCGCTGCACACCGGGCGGCGGGCGCCGCCGATGCCGCCGCCGCGCGTCTCGCCCAGCTTGCCGGCGAAGGGGCCGCCCTCGGGGTCCTGGTAGAACTCGCCGAAGCTTTTCCAGTCGCGCCGGTCGCGGAAGCGCCCGAGCGCCACGCCGTGGCTGCCGGCGCGCCGCAGGCGCTCCTTCGGCACCTCGGCGGCCGGCGAGAAGCCGCTCACGCGCGCGAAAATGTAGCTCTGCCACGCGCCATAGTCGAAAGCCTGCGTGGTGGCCTTGCCGAACTCGCCGTCGTCCGGGATGTCGATGCCGGCCGCCTTCTGCAGGCGCACGGCCTCGGCGACCGACGCCGCGAGGCATTCGGCGAGCGCGCGCTCGTCCACCGGCTGGCCCTCGCTGCGCGCGCGGTTCATTTCGATGAGGGCCGCGGGCCGGGGAAGGCTGCCGCCGTGGGTGGTGCGGATCTTGTCGCTCATAGGTTCAGAGGATGAGGATGGTGCTGGTTCCATGGGCATAGAGCTTCCCGGCGGCGTCTTCGAGGCGCGCCTCCGCCGTGGCGACGCGCTTGCCGGCGTGCACCGCGCGTCCGGTGGCGCGAAGAGGCCCTGTCGCCGCGGTGACGCCGCGCACGAGGTGCACCTTGACCTCCACCGTGGTGTGGCCGACGCCGGCCGCCAGCGTGTTGTTGACCGCGCAGCCCATCGCGGCATCGAGCAGCGCCATGGCGAGCCCGCCATGGACCACGCCGATCGGGTTGTAGTGCTGCTCGCCGGGGACGCACTCGAATACCGCAAGCCCCGGCTCGGCCTGCACCAAGCGGTAGCCGAGGAGCTTTTCCATGGGCGGCTGCGGGATGCGGCCCTCGAGGATGGCGCGGCTGTAGGCGAGGCCGGCGAGCGCCTTGCGCTCCTGCTGGTGCGCGAGCGGATCCTCCCAGGAAACGGCGAGCGAGCGGGTCATTTGAGCAGGCTTGGAAGCCACAGCGCGATGGCGGGAAACAGGGTCAGGAGCACGAGAAGGACCAGGTCGGCAACGATGAACGGAACCACGCCGCGATAGATCGCGGGCAGCGAAATCTGCGGCGCAAGGCCGTGCAGGACGAACACGATGATGCCGATGGGCGGCGTGATCATGCCGAGCTCGATCACCACCACGTTGATGATTCCCCACCACACCACGTCGTAGCCGAGGCCCTGCACGACCGGCAGGACGAAGGGCAGCGTGATCAGCATGGCCGCGATCTCGTCGAACACCGCGCCCAGCACCAGGTAGGCCGCGAGCAGCGCGAAGATGATGGCGAGCGGCGGAACGTCGAGCCCGCCGATGGCGCTCATCAGCGCCTCCGGCACCCGCGCGAGCGTCATGTAGTACGAGAAGAGCGACGCGCCGATGATGATGACGTAGATCATGGCGGTGGCCGCGGCGGTGTCGCGCAGCCCCTGCCACAGGCTCGCCCGGTCGAGCCGGCCGCGCGCGAAGGCGAAAACGAGCGACAGCACCGCCGCGACCGACGCCGCCTCGTTCACCGTGAACACGCCGCTGTAGATGCCGGCGAACACCGAGGCGAGCAGCGCAAGCGCGGGCGCCGCCGCGCGGACCGCCGCCCAGCGCTCGGCCATGGCCACGCGCGCGGCGAGCGGCGCCACGCCCGGATCCAGGCGCACGACCACGGCAACCGCCAGCAGGTTGAGCGCGATCGCGAGGACCGCCGGCACCAGCGCCGCGATGAACAGATCGAAGATGAACGCCTGCGCGACGATCGCATACAGGATCATCACGATGGAAGGCGGAATCAGCGACTTCATCGCGCCCCCGGCGGCGATGGTCCCGGCCGAGAAGCTGGGCGCATAGCCCCGGCGCAGCATCTCCGGCAGCGCCGCCTTGGCGAACGTGGCCGCGGTGGCGGTGGAGGAGCCGCACACGGCGCCGAAGGTGGCGCAGCCGCCGATGGTCGCGTAGCCCAGCCCGCCGCGGCGATGCCCCATCACGGCCGCCGCGGCGCTGTAGATGTCGCGCGAGAAACCGGCCGCGGTGGCGAAGGTGCCCATGAGCAGGAACAGCGGCACGGTGGCGAGGTCGACGCTCGCGAGCAGGCCCGAGGGCTCGGAGGCGAGCAGCGTGAGCGCCGGCGCCCAGCCGGTCTGCAGCGCGTAGCCGCCGATGCCGACGATGATCATGGCGATGCCGATCGGCACGTGCAGCACGATCAGGCCGAACAGCGCCGCGAGGCCCAGCGCGCCGATCAGGAGCGGGCTCATCGGCGCAGCTTGCGCGCCTCGAGCACCACCACGATCGCCTGCACCACCACCGCGATCCACAGGATCGCCGCCACCAGGTACCAGAACGGCGCGGTGGGAATCTTGAGCACCCAGGTGGTCTCGCCGGCGCGCGCAATCTTGCCGGCGAAGACGGTGAACTGCCAGGCCATCGCGGCGATGACGAGCTGCACCAGCAGCGCCGCGATGGCGTCGAGCGCCCGCCCGGTCGCCGCGCCGAGCGCCGCCTGGGCGGCGCGGATGGTGATGTTGGAGCGCTCCATCAGCCCGACCGGCAGGCAGCAGCTCACGGCCACCGCGATCAGCAGCGCGCCCACGTCGCGCACCCCGTCGATCGGCCGGTTCGCCAGCCAGCGCATGAGCCCGTCGGCGAGCGTCATCACCGCGAGGGTCATCAGCAGGACGAGGCCGACCGCGGCCAGCCCGCGGGTCGCGAGGACGCCGATTCGCTCCAGGCTCAAACGGCTACCGGCCCGCGCGCAGCGCCGCGAGCTCGGCCTGGACCAGGCCGAGAAGCTCCTTGTTGCGCGGGCTCTGGGCCGTCCACCCGTCGATGACGCTGCGGAACACCGGCTGCATCGCCTCCAGCTCCGCGGCCGAGGGGAAGACCACCTTGCGCTTCGCGTCGGCCTGCAGCTGCTTCACCAGCGAGCCGTTGTACTCGCCGATCGCCTTGCTGAAGCGCACGGCGGTCCATTCGCCGCTGTACTTGCGGATCGCCGCCTGGCCCGCGGGCGGCAGGCTGTCGAACTTCTTCTTGTTCATGAGGATGGCGAGCGGCACCACGCCCAGGCGGGTGAAGAAGTGGTGGTTGGTGACCCGCGCGATGCCGAAGTCGAAGAGCGGCGACGGATGCGACGTGGTGCCGTCGATGGTGCCGCGGCTGATCGCCTCCGGGATCTCGGTGACCGGCATGCCGATGGGCACGGCGCCGAACGCCTTCAGGGTGGCGCCTTCGATCGCACCCGAGGAGCGGATCTTCTTGCCCTTGATGTCGGCGATGGCGTTGATCGGCGTGCGCGCATGCAGGCTGTACGGCGCGGTGCCGAAGAGCCCGATGGGATGGAACTCGTCGTAGCCGCGGATCTTGCCGGCGGTGACCAGGCGCGTGAACACCATGGTGGCTTCGTGCAGGTCGCGGAACACGCCCGGCAGCTCGAACACTTCGTTCTCCTGGAAACGCCCGGGGGTGTAGGAGGCGATGATCCAGGCGATGTCGGCCACGCCGTCGAGCACCATCTGGGCCTGCTGCAGCGGGCTGCGGCCGAGCGCCCCGTTCGGGAAGAGCTCGATCTCGATCGCGCCCGCGGCGTCGCGGTTGACCGCCTCGGCGAAGGGCTTCATCACGGTGAGGAAGGTCTGCTCCTTGTCGGGGGTGAAGACCGCGAACTTGAGCTTCACCGGCTGGGCCGTGGCGGCTCCGGCGAAGGCGACGAGCAAGGCTGAGACGAAGACAGCGACGGGGCGCAGGGCTTTCATGAACTCCTCCTTTCGGGTAAAAATATCACATTCTGAGATTTTGGAAAGCCCAATGCCGACCGTTCCCGCCCTCGCCTTCAGCCACGTCGGCTTCTTCGTCCGCGACCTGGACCGGATGGAGGACTTCTACACCCGCCTCATGGGCTTCACCGTGTCGGACCGCGGCGAGCTCGACACGCCGCGCGGGCGGGTGTCGCTGGTGTTCCTCACGCGCGACCCGCGCGAGCACCATCAGATCGTCCTGGCGAGCGGCCGGCCCGAGCGCCTGGAGTTCAATCCCATCAACCAGATCTCGTTCCGCCTGGAGGATTTCGCCGGGCTGCGGCAGATGTACCGCGCGGTGCAGGCCGAGGGCCTCGCCGAGATCTCGCCGGTGTCCCACGGCAACGCGCTGTCGGTGTACTTCCGCGACCCCGAAGGCAACCGCGTCGAGCTCTTCGTCGACACGCCCTGGTACGTGAACCAGCCGCTGCGCATCCCGATGGACATGTCGCTCGACGACGATGCGCTCTGGACATGGGCGCACGAGACCGCCCGCGCGCTGCCCGGCTACAGGAGCGTGGAGGACTGGCGCGCGGGGCTGGCGAAGCAGATCGCGAAGTGATCTTCGACGTCGCGATCGTCGGCTTCGGCCCCACCGGCGCCGCGCTCGCGAACCTGCTCGGGCTGCTGGGCTGCCGCGTCGCGGTCCTCGAGCGCGAGCCGGCGCCGCCGCCGCTGCCGCGCGCGGTGCACTTCGACGGCGAGGTGATGCGCGTGTTCGAGACCGCGGGCCTCGCGCCGGCGCTGCTGCCGCACCTGCGCCCCTCCGGAGGCATGCGCTACGTCAATACCGCCGGCCAGGTGATGATCGAGCGCCCGCCCGCGGCCGGCGTCGGCCCGCACGGCTGGGCGAACAACTACCTGTTCCACCAGCCGCATCTCGAGGCGGTGCTGCGCGAGGGCGTGACGCGCTTTTCCGACGTCGCGGTGTTCCTGGACGAGGAAGTGCGCTCGCTCGAGCAGTCCGAAACCGAGGTGCGGCTGCACACGGGCCGGCGCAGCGTGCGCGCGCGCTGGGCAGTGGGCTGCGACGGCGCCCGCTCGGTGGTGCGCCAGGCGATCGGCTCCGAGCACCACGACCTTGGCCTGCACCAGCCCTGGCTCGTCGTCGACGTGCAACTCGAGCGCGAAGTCGAGCTGCCCGAGCAGACCGTGCAGTACTGCAATCCCGCGCGTCCGGTGACCTTCGTCAAGGTCACGGGGAACCGGCGCCGCTGGGAGATCATGCTCATGCCGGGAGACGACCCGGGCACCATTGCCCGGCCGGAGAGCATGTGGCGCCTGCTCGCGCCGTGGCTGCGCCCGGGCGACGCGCGCATCGAGCGAAGCGCGGTCTATACCTTCCATTCCCTCATCGCGCGACGCTGGCGCGACCGGCGCCTGTTCATCGCCGGCGATGCCGCCCACCAGACGCCGCCTTTCCTCGGCCAGGGCATGTGCGCCGGCATCCGCGATGCGGCCAACCTCGCCTGGAAGCTCGCGGGCGAGGCGCACCTCGATACCTACCAGTCGGAGCGCGAGCCCCACGTGCGGGTGTTCATCGAGACCGCCGTGCGGCTGGGCAACATCATCCAGACGACCGATCCCGAAGTGGCGGCCGCGCGCGACCGCCGCTTCCTCGAGACGGGCAAGGAGGAGATGGTGAACCTCTCCCCGCCGCTCGGACCGGGCTTTCACGATGGCGCCGGTGCCCTCTTTCCGCAGCCCGCGATTGCCGACGGCCGACGGCTCGACGCCGCGATCGGCGGCTACCGCTTCGCCGTGCTCTCGCCCTGGCCGGTCGAAACGGATCTGCCGCTTGTCCCCTGGCCGGGCCCCGAGGCGGTGGTGCTGCGCCCGGACCGCTACGTGTACGGCCGTGCGCGCGATCGGCAGGATCTCGTGCGCCTGCTTGGCAGCCTGCAACAGGCCCGCAGCCCATGTCCAGCCTCGCACGCGCGCTGAAAGTCCTTGACCTCTTCGGCGAGGAGACGGCGGTGCTCGGCGCCGACGAGATCATTGCGCGGCTGAAATACAGCCGCCCCACGGGCTACCGGTACGTGCGCACGCTGGTGGGCGCCGGCCTGCTCGTGCGCGCGCGCGGCGGCTACGCCCTCGGTCCGCGCATCATCGAGCTCGACTGGATCATCCGCACGCAGGATCCGGTGCTGCTCGCGAGCCGCCAGGCGGTGCGCGGGCTCGTGACCGCGACCGGCTGCGACGTCACGCAGATGGGGCTGTACGGCGAGCGCATCGTCACCATCCACCACGAGCTGGGGCCGCGACCCCTCGCGATCGGCTACGACCGCGGCCGGACCATGCCGCTCTTCCGCGGCGCGCCGTCGAAGGCCATCGTCGCCTTCCTGCCGCGCGCCCGGCTGGAACGCCTGTATCGGCGCCACGGCGGGCGTGGCTTCGCGCGGTTCGCCGAGGAGATGCAGGCGGTGCGACGCGCCGGCTACGCGGTGAGCTTCGGCGAGCTCGACGTGGGCAAGGTCGGCATCGGCGCGCCCGTGTTCCACGGCGCCCGCGTGACCGGCAGCGTCTGCCTCGTCCTGACCCGCGCCCAGTACGATGCCGCCGACCGCGGCGCGCTCGTCGAGCGGCTGCTCGCGAGCGCCGCGCGCATCAGCGAAGCGCTCGAACCAGTGGCGCCGGAGCCGCGTCCGCGCCGTAGAATGACCGCCTCCCCACGATCAACCCCCCGGACTCCCGCATGAAACTCCTGAGCTTCAAGACCGCGCAAGGCGACAGCTTCGGGCTCGTTGCCGCCAAGGGCATCGTCGACCTCAAGCGCTACCTCGGCAACCAGTATCCGGACCTGAAGGCCCTCATCGCGGGCAACGGCCTGTCCCAGGCCGCGCAGCACCAGGGCGCAACCCCCGACTACCAGAGCTCCGATATCACCTTTCTGCCGGTGATCCCGAACCCCGACAAGATCCTGTGCGTCGGGCTCAACTACCAGGACCACGTGGTGGAGACCGGGCGCGACAATACGGAGCAGCCGGCCATCTTCATTCGCGTGCCGGAGTCGCAGGTGGGGCACCGGCAGCCGATCGTGCGGCCGGGCGAATCCACGCACCTCGACTTCGAGGCCGAGATCGCGGTGATCATCGGCAAGGCGGGCCGGCGCATCAGCCAGAAGGACGCCTGGGACCATATCGCCGGCTACAGCTGCTACAACGACGGCTCGGTGCGCGACTGGCAGCGGCACACCATCCAGTGGACCGCGGGCAAGAACTTCCCGCGCACCGGCGGCTTCGGGCCCTGGATGGTGACCACCGACGAGATCCCGCCGGGGACGAAGATGACGCTGTCGTGCCGGCTCAACGGCGAGCGCATGCAGCACGCCACCACGGAGCAGATGATTTTCAAGATCCCGAAGATCATCGAGTATGTGTCGACCTGGACCACGCTCGTCCCGGGCGATGTCCTGGTCACCGGCACGCCCGGCGGCGTGGGCGCGCGGCGCAACCCGCCGGTGTGGATGAAGCCCGGCGACAAGGTCGAGATCGAGATCGACAAGGTCGGCATCCTCGAAAACGGGATCGCCGATGGCTGACGCGCGCGAGACCCTGCGGGGGCTGGAAGACCGGCGCTACCGCGCCATGTGCGAGGCCGACGTGAAGACGCTCGAGGAGCTCCTCGCCGACACGCTCGTCTACACCCACTCCAACGCCACGACCGACAGCAAGAAAAGCTACCTCGAAGGCGTGCGCGCGAAAAAGTGGGACTACCGCAAGATCGAGCGCCTCGCCGAGGACATCCAGGTCCTGGGCGACTGCGCGCTGATCACCGGCCGCGTGCGCATCGAGGTGGTGATCGACGGCGCCGCGAAGACCCTGAACAGCCGCTTCACCAACGTGTGGATCAAGGGCGCGCGCGGCTGGCAGATGACCGCCTGGCAATCCACCCCGGTGCCCGCATGAGGCGCCGGTTCCTGAAAGGGGCGCTCGCCCTGCTTGGCGGCGCGGCGTTCGCGCTCGGCGCGCAGGCGCAGGGCTACCCCGAGCGCCCGGTGCGCCTGGTGGTGGGCTTCCCTCCGGGCGGCAGCTCCGACACGGTGGCGCGCGTGGTGGCGCACCATCTCGCGCCGCTCCTTGGCCAGCCGGTGGTGGTGGAGAACCGCCCCGGCGCGGGCGGCGTCATCGGCTCGGAGGCCGTCGCCAAGGCGGCGCCCGACGGCCACACGCTGCTGCTCGCCACCGCCGGCCACTCGACCGCGGCGGCGATGATGCAGAAGCTGCCCTTCGATGCGCTGAAGGACTTCGCCTGGGTGAGCACCATCACTACCTATCCCTTCGCCATCGCGACCGCGGCCGACTCGCGCATCAGGAGCTTCGAGGACCTGATCGCGCGCGCCAAGGCCGCGCCCGGCAAGATCAGCTATTCCTCCGCCGGCGTGGGCACCAGCCATCACCTGCTCGGCGAGTGGCTGAGCGCCGAGGCCGGCATCGAGATGATCCATGTGCCGTTCAAAGGCGGCACCTCGCCGCTCACCGAGGTGCTCGCCGGGCGCGTGGACGTGATGATCGAGACCATGACGCTGGTGCTGCCGCACATCCAGTCGGGCAAGCTGCGCGGCCTCGCGGTGACCTCGCCCGAGCCCAAGGACTACCTGCCCGGGGTGCCGCCGGTGGCGAAGACTTTCCCCAACATCGTGTTCCAGTCGTGGCTCGGCATTGCCGCGCCGGCCGGCACGCCCGCGCCGATCGTGCAGCGCCTGAACGCCGAGCTGCGCAAGGTGCTCGCGGTGCCCGAGGTACAGCAGCGCCTCGCCGCGCTCGGCGGCGGCGCCGCCCCCGCCACGCCCGAGCAGATGCGCACGCAGGTCGCCACCGAAATCGAGCGCTGGCGGCTCCTCGTGCAGACGCGGCGCCTCGAGCGCCAGTAAGCCGAAGTCAGTAACGCGGCGCCGGCAGGCGCTCGATCAGCACGTTGATCACCGCCGGGCGGCCCGGCCGCGCCGCGGCGGCGAGCGCCGGGGCGAGCTCGGAAGGCCGCCGCACGTCCTCGCCGTGCGCGCCAAGTGCGGTTGCCGCCGCGCCATAGCGCGTGGGCAAAAGCTCGCACCCCTGGGCGCGCGCCTCGCCGTAGGCGCGCACCTGGATCTGGTACTCGGCGTTCCAGGTGGCATCGTTGCCGACCACCGCGAGGTAATCGAGCCCGCAGCGTACCGCGGTGTCGATCTCGGCCACGTGAAAGCCGAAGGTGCCATCGCCGAGCACGGCCACCACCGGCGCGGCGGGAAACGCGAGCTTCGCCGCGCCGGCGAAGGGCAGCGCCGAGCCGATGCTGCCGGCCGGGCCGTTGATGAGGCGCCGCGGCGCGGCAAGGCAGGCTTGCGCCCACTGTCCGAACTCGCCGCCGTCGCACACGAGCACCGCTTGGGGATGCTCGAGCAGCCCCTGCACCGCGCGGCACAGCTCCACCGGATGCAGCGGCCCGCCCTCCTTCGAAACCACGTCGCGCCATTGCGGCGGCCGCCACGCGAGCGCCGCGCGCACGTCGTCGAGCCAACCGGACTTCTTCCACGCAAGCCGCTCCCATCCCCCCGGCATGGCCGGCGCGTGCAGCAGGCGGCAGCCGGACGAGAAGGCTCTTCCGAAGCGCAGCGTGAAGTCGAGCGGCTTGCCGAGCAGCAGCGCCGTATCGGCCTGCAAAAGGACCTCGGCGAGCCGGCCGAGCGCAGGATCGTTCACGCCGCGCGGGCTCTCCATGCCGATGGCCGGAATGCCGGTCGCCTCCTCGATCGCCGGCAGGCCCTCGCGCATCGCCGCGGGTCCCGCCACGATCAGCGGCCGCTCGCCCGAGGCGAGCGCCTCGAGCGCTGCGTCAAGCGCCGCATCCCGCCGCGGCGGGCTCCCTGCCAAGGCAAAGGCGTCCGCGCCCGGGACAGCCGTATTCACCGCGGCGTCGAGGACGTCGTTCGGGATGCTTACGTGCACCGGGCCGGGAATGCCCGCACACGCCGTGCGCCACGCTTTGACGAGGTCAGTCCCCAGCTCGGCCGCGGAACGCACCACCCACGAAGCCTTGGCGAGCGGTGCGGCAATCGCGGCCTGGTCCATCTCCTGGAAGGCGCCGCGGCCCAGCTCGTCGAGCGGGGCGTGGCCGGAGATGAGGATGAGCGGCGACTGCGCCGCCAGCGCCGTATAGAGCGCCGCCACGGCATTGGCGTGCCCCGGGCCGCCGGTGACGAGCGCGACGCCGGGCTCGCCGGTGAGCCTTCCCCAGGCGTCCGCCATGTGCACCGCCGCCGCCTCGTGGCGCACGTGCACCAGCGCGAGCTTCGCATCGAGCGCCGCATCGAACACCGGCATCACGTGGTTGCCCGACAGGGTGAAAAGATGCTTCACCCCCGCCGCCGCGAGCGTACGGGCGACGAGGTCGGCGCCGCGATTGATCATGCGCGATGGTAACCGTGCGGCGCAGCCGGGACTACCCGGCTACCGCTTGCGCAGCCTCGGATGGTGCTTGCCCAGCCACCGCAGAACGTCGTCGCGCAGCGCGGTGGCCACTTCGAGCATCTCTCGCGCCTCCCCTTCGGAGATCACGCCCGCCGTCTCGTAACCGGTGATGTTGCGCTTCTTGCGGAATCGATCGAGCCGCTCAAGCTTTGCGCCCGCCCAGCCAATCGTGAAAGAAAGGCTTTGAAGCGTACGATAGTGGTGCTGCTCGCGCGTGGCGCGAAAGCCGGCCGCCGCGAGGGCGGCCGTCGCTGCCTGAAGCGCCGCGTTGTAAGCGATGGTGAAGCGCCAGTCGTCGGAAAGGCCGGGCACTTTGGCGTTGATCAGATCGCGCTGTACGATCGCGAGCAGCGCGGAGATTTCGCCGGCGTTGGTCTCGTGCTCGACAAGCCAGCTATTTCTTTGCCAGTCGCGCAAGCTCACGCTCGTCTCCGACGAGGAAGATCTTTTCCGCGCCCAGCACGGACTGCAGGAAATGGTGCTTCGCCTTCAGCTTGGCCCGGAAGTCGGCCGCCGTGTAGACGGAGGCATTGACCTCGCGACCGATCGTCTTCTGCGCCTGGCCGAGCGCGTCGGAGGCCTCGGCGAAGGTCACGTCGCCGATCAACATCACATCGACGTCGCTCCCGCGCCGCTCGCTCCCCTTGGCGACGGAGCCATAGATGAACGCAACCACCACGCGCGCGCCGAGCCGCGACAGCGCGCCGCGCACGACGTCTGCGACACCTGAAGTCTTGACGACGAGCCCGCGCAGCTCCGCATAGATGGGGCTGTGCGCATTCGCCTGAAAGTAGACTTGCCGTCCGCGCACGCCGCGGCGGACGACGCCCATGCGCGTGAGGTGCTCGAGCTCGCGCTGCACCGCGCCGCGGCCCAGGCCGGCGAGCTCGATGAGGCTTTCCTGCAAATGCTCCTCGTCGGCCCGGCCGTAGAGCAGCCCGAGCAGGGTCTGCCGCGTCTTGCCGAAGAGCGACGGCGAATCCCTCGTGGAGAGATCTTTGCTACCCATATTGGGTAGCAGACTACCCATCGCGGGTAGCCTCGTCAACCCGCCGGGCCCAGCGCGCGCAGGGCGTGGGCGCGCAGCTTCGCCTTCTGCACCTTGCCGCTCGCGGTCATGCCGATGGCCTCGAAGTCCTCGACGATCGTCAGGTAGCGCGGCACGCGGAAGTTGGCGCAGCGTGCCTTGCACCATTCGATCAGCTCGGCTTCGCTCGCCCCTCGACCGGATCTGAGCGTCACGTACGCGCAGGGCACTTCGCCCAGCCGCGCATCCGGCACGCCGACCACCTGCGCCGTCTCGACGGCCGGATGGGCGAGCAGCACTTCCTCGACCTCGGCGGGCGCGACGTTCTCGCCGCCCACGCGAAAGACGTCCTTGAGCCGCCCGATCATGCGCAGGCGGCCGTCGGCGGCGAGCTCGCCCAGGTCGCCGGTGCGCAGCCACCCGTCGCCGGTGAACGCCTTGGCGTTGGCTTCCGGGTTGTTGCAGTAGCCCTGCATCACGTTCCAGCCGCGCACCTGGATCTCGCCGTCCGGGGCGATCCGCACCTCGATCCCGGGAAGGGGCAATGCCAGGCCGTTGACCCGCAGCTCCTCGGGATCGCGCCAGTCGCTCATCACCACGTTGGGCGAGGCTTCCGAGAGGCCGTAGGCGGCGCAGATGTGCCGTGCGCCGAGGACGTCGATGACGGCGCGCATCGTCTGCGGCCCGGCCGCCGCCCAGCCGCCGCGAAGGGCGAGCGTGCGCCGCGAAAAATCCGCGTGCCCCATCAGCCGCTGCATGATCGTATCGTTGCCCGAAAGCATCGTGCAGCGCTCGCGCTCCATCAGCGCGAGCGCGGCGCCGGCCTCGAAGGTGGGCAGCGTGACGAGGCAGGCGCCGCTCACCAGCGCCATCAGCGCCGAGAGCGTGGAGCCGGCCACGTGGAAGAACGGCCGGCTGTTGAAATAGCGGTCGTCGGGCCGGATGCCGATGCGCCTGCCCGCGGCCCACGCATTACGCAGCATGCTGTCGTGCGTGAGCATCGCACCCTTCGGGTAGGCGGTGGTGCCGGAGGTGAACTGGATGAGGAGCAGGTCGCGCGGGGACACGGCCACCGGTTCGAAGTCGCCCGCCGGCAGCGGCCCCGATAGGTCCACCGCGCTCGCAAAGCCGATCTCGCGCACCATGGCGCCGAAGTCGATGCCGAGGAAGCGCTCGACGTAGAACAGCGCCTTGCAGTCGGCCTGACGCAAACAGAAGCCGATCTCGCGCGCCTTGAAGCGCGTGTTGACCGGCACCGTGACGGCGCCGATGAGCGCCGCGCCGTAGAAGAGCGCCAGCCACTTCTCGTCATTGCCCATGAGGATCGCGACGCGGTCGCCGCGGCCAAGGCCCATGGCCTGCAGGGCTGCGGCGGCGCGTTTGGCGTGCCGGTGCAGATCCCCGTAGGTGAAGCGCGCGTCGGGCGTGACCAGCGCCTCGGCCGCCGGGTCGCGCGCGGCGAGCACCTGGCCCAGCGTCTGCGCCGGCCAGCTCACGCCTTGCCCATCCAGTGACCGGCGGCGAGCTGTGCCTCGATCGCCTGCTGCTCGATGGCGAGCGCCGTGGCGGGCGACGCCTCGATGCCGCGGTCGATGCACTGCTTGGCGAGCCGCAGCGACTCGGCCGGCGCCTGCACGATGGCCTGCGCGATGGCGGCGAGCTCCGCCTCGAGCTGCGCGGGCTCGACGAGGCGCGCCACCAGCCCGGCCGCCAGCGCCTCGGCCGCGACCAGGCGCCGGCCGGTGAACATGAGGTCCTTGGCCAGGCGCTTGCCGAGAATGCGCGGCAGCCGCTGCGTGGCGCCGACCGTGCCGCGCAGCGCCTCGGGCGTGGCGAAGGTCGCGGCCGGCGTGGCGACGATGAAGTCGCACGCCGCCGCGATCTCGACGCCCGAGCCGATCGCCGGCCCTTCCACCACCGCGATCGAGGGCATGGGCAGCGCCTCGATCGCCTGGTAGGCGGCGAACGCCTTGCGCCGTCGCTCTCGCACGGCGTGCGCGTCCATGCCGGCGCGCTCCTTGACGTCCGCGCCCGCGCAGAAGACCGGGCCGTTGGCCCGGATGACGACGAGGCGCACCTGAGCATCGCTCGCCGCCGTCTCGGCGGACGCGGTGAGCGCCTCGCACAGCGCGCCGTTAAGCGCATTGCGCGCCGCGGGCCGGTCGAGCGTAATCGTGGCGACGCCGGCATGCACGGCGTACGTCAGCGGGGCGGGCACTTCAGCTCCTCGCGGATTTTCTCGTCGTGCTCGCCGAGCGTCGGCGGGGCTCCGATCTCGGGGTTGTCCCAGCCGAGGAACTTGTACGGCAGCGCGAGCGCCTTGAATTCGCCCACGCCGGGATAGTCGAAGCTGCCCACCAGGCGGCGGGCACGCACATGCGGATCGGCGAGGATCTCGGCGACATCGTTCACCGGCCCGGCCGGCACCTGCGCCGCGTCGAGCTTCTGCATCAAGGCCTCGCGGTCGAGCTTGGCGATGGCCGCCGTGAGCACGCGCATGACTTCGTCGCGCTGCTCCACCCGCAGCGAATTGGAGGTGAACGAAGAACCCCACTCGGCGATGCCCAGCGCGCTGCACAGCGGCATCCAGTGCTGGTCGCTCGCGGTGATGTGCGCGAATTTGCCGTCGCGGCAGCGGAACGTGGCCGAAGGCACGCGCCCCGGGTGCTCGGTGCCCAGGCGCGGCGGCACCTCGCCGAGCGCGAAATAGCGCGCCGCCGCCAGCGTGAGCAGCGCCACCTGGCCGTCGAGCATGGAGAAGTCCACATGGCAGCCCTTGCCGCTGCGCTCGCGCCCGGAAAGGCACGCGAGGATGGCGATCGCCACCCACAGGCCCGAGGTGAGATCCGCGACGGGCAGCCCCGGCTTCACCGGGCCGCCGCCGCGCTCGCCGGTCAGGCTCATGAGGCCGCCCATCGCCTGGAACACGGTGTCGTAGCCCTTCTTGTGCGCATAAGGCCCGCTCTGCCCGAATCCCGTGCACGACACGTACACGAGGCGCGGGTTGAGCGTGGACAGCGTGGCGAAGTCGAGCCCATGGCGGGCGAGCGCGCCGACGGGGAAGTTCTCCACCAGCGCATCGGCCTTCTGCGCCAGGGCACGGATCGTCTCGCGGCCCTCGGGCGAGCGCAGGTCGACGGTGATCGATTCCTTGGAGCGGTTGCAGGCGAAGTAGTAGGCGCTGTCGCGCGCGAGCCGGGGCTCGAAGCCGCGCGTCTCGTCGCCGCTGCCGGGCTGCTCGACCTTGATCACGCGCGCGCCCAGCTCGGCGAGGATCATGGAGGCGAACGGACAGGCGAGCACCCGCGAGAGATCCACGATGGTGAGGTGCTCGAGCGGCTTCATGGCTTCGGGAACGTGCGCATGCGCCGGTTCGCGTCGCGCCCCCGCTCGAGCGCCTGGGCAAGCGGCAGCTCGGCGGCCTCGTGGAACAGGCGCTTGGTCTGCGCCATCGCCGGGCGCGACACCGCCGCGAGCTGCTCCGCGACCGCCACCGCTTCGGCGAGGAGCCTGTCCGGGGCGACGACCCGGTTGACGAGGCCCAGCGCCAGCGCCCGCGCCGCGTCGATCGGCTCGCCGAGCGCCACCAGCTCGAACGCCGCCTTGCGCCCGACCTGGCGCACGAGGTTCGCCATGACGATCGCCGCCACGATGCCGTGCCTCGCTTCCGGGTAGCCGAGCTTCGCGCCCTCGGCGATGAGCGCCAGGTCGGCGGCGATCGCGAGGCCCGCGCCGCCGCCCATGGCGGCGCCGTTGACGGCGCTCACCACCGGCTTGGAGAGCCTGCTGAAGGCGAGATGCAGCTGCATGGTGAGCTCGGCGCGCGCCTCGGCCGCGGAGGGATCCTGCAGTCCCTTGAACTCCGTGAGATCCGCGCCGGCGCAAAATGCTTGTCCTGCTCCGGTCAGCAGGATGCTGCCCACGCCTTCATCCTTTTCGGAATCGAGAAGCGCGTCGAGCAATGACCGGGTGAGCGCAGTATTCAGAGCGTTGCGCTTCTCTGGCCGATTCATCGTCAGGATCCGGACGGCCCCGCGATTCTCGACCAGAAGGCTGGGGACGGAGCCCGGGCTCCGTCCCCGGTTGTCGGTGCTCATAGCGAAGCGAGCCTCCGGCGGGCTTCGTCGGCCTCCGCGAGCAAGCGGCGCAGGAGCTCGCCGGCCGGCACGATGTCCTCGACCAGGCCGGCGCTCTGGCCCGCCTCCACCTTGCCCCACTCGACGTCGCCCTCGAGCGCGGCGGCCTTGAGGCTCGAGGACTTGAAGATCGCTTCCAGCGCTTCGGGGGAAGCGCCCGCGCGCTCCGCGGCCGCGTATTTTTGCGAAAAGCGATTGGCGAGCTGCCGGATCGGCAGGCCGCCGCGGCCCACGAGCGCCGTGTCGTGCACGTCGGCCGCGAGCACCGCGCGCTTGTAGTTGTCGTGAACGCTCGCCTCCGGCGTGGCGATGAAGCGGGTGCCGAGCTGCACGGCATCGGCGCCCAGGGCGAGGAGCGCGGCGATGCCCGCCCCGTCGGCGACGCCGCCGCTTGCCACCACCGGTAGCTTCACCGCCTTCACCACGCGGCGCACGAGCACCAGCGCGCCGACCTCGGAGGGCGGCGGATGCCCGCCCGCCTCGGCCCCGTCGACCACCAGCGCATCGACGCCGGCGGCCTCGGCCTTGCGCGCATGCTCGACCGAGGCGACCACGTGCAGCCACCGGGTGCCGATGGCGCGAAAGCGCGCGAGGTGCTCGCGCGGTCCGCCCTGCGAGGCCACCATCACCGGGATGCGCGCCTCGTGCGCGGTGCCGAGCAGCTCCGCGGCGCGCGGGTTGTTCAGCGGGATGTTGACGCCAAAGGGCTTCTGCGTCGTTCGCCGGATGTCGTCCAGGGCCTTCCTGAAGTCGCTGCTCCGCATCGGTCCGGCGGCGAGCACCCCGAGGCCGCCGGCTTCCGACACCGCGCTCACCAGCGCGGCGTTGGAGGACGCCCAGCTCATCGCCGCCTGGAAGACCGGGTGCTCGATGCCCAGCAGCTCGGTGATGCGCGTCTTCACTTCTTCTCCTGCTGGATGAAGGCGCGCGCCTGGCCGGCGAGCTTCGCCAGCGCCTTGTCGAAGACCGCCTTCTCGGCGGCGGTGAGGCAGCGGCGAAAGGCCTGGTCGCGCTCGTTGGCCGCGGCGATCAGCGACTCGTAGAGCCGGCGGCCGCTGCGGCTGAGCGCGAGGCGCACGCCCCGGGCATCGTCGGCGTTGGCGCTGCGCATGACGAGCTTGCGCTCGGCGAGGCCCGAGACCACGCGGCTCATCTGCGACTTGTGGATGCCCGCCGCCTGCGCGAGGTGCGAAAGCGAAAGCGGCTCGCTCACCGCGCCGAGCAGCGCGAGGGTGCGCCACTCCCAGAGGCTGACGCCGAACTCGCGCCGGTAGCGCAGCTCCGCGCCGCGCGACAGGAGGTTCGCGACCACGTGCAGCCGGTACGACAGCAGATCCCGGATCGGCGCCATCAGTCGCCGAAGAAGGGCGTCTCGCCCTCGCCGCGCAGGCGGATGTCGAAGCGGTAGCGCCCCTCGCCCTCGCGCACGGCCACCAGCCGCTGCGGATGGCGCACCGCCTGCAGCACGGGATCGGCGGCCTCGTCGAAGTACATCACCGTCTGCAGCTGGCGCATCAGGCCGGAATAGAGAACGAGGAAGTTGATGTGCGGCGCGCGCTCCGCGACGCGGCCCGGGCGGATGGTGCGAAAGCGGTAGGCGCCCTGCGCGTCGGTCGCCGCGCGGCCCCACCCCAGGAACTCCGGATTGTCGTAGCGCCCGTCGGCATCGGCCTGCCAGATCTCGAGCACCAGGTTGTGGAGCGGGCGGCCCCCGACCTCGAATACGCGGCCGACGATCTCGACGACCTCGCCGCGCGCGCGCCGGCCGGCGGTCTCGGTGAGGTCGTTGGCATTCGCGGTGAATTCGGGCGGGAAGAACGGCCCGAGGGTCATCTCCGCGGTGGGCGGGAGCCGCGTCACGGCATCGGCGCCGAGGCGCGGCGCCCGCGCACGACGATCTGGTACTCGTACACGAGCACCTTCTCCTTCGGCACCAGCCGCGCGATGCAGCGGCTGCGCGCCTCCGGGTCGGGCACCGCCTGCAGGATCGCGTCCTGCTCGTTGAGCGGCTCGCCGGGAAAAAACATCTGCGTCACCAGGCGCGACAGCCATACCCGGCCCCACACCGAGAAATGCACGTGCGGCGGGCGCCACCACCCGCCCGAGCCGGGCACCGGGTAGGCGCCGGGCTTGATGGTGCGAAGCTCGACCAGCCCGCTGTCGCCCGTCACCAGGCGCGCGGCGCCGTAGAAATTGGGATCCGCCGGGGCATCGTTGTCGTCGTTGGGGTGGATGTACTTGCCGGCGGCGTTGCAGTGCCACACCTCGACCATGGCGCCGGTGACCGGCGCGCCGTCCTCGTCCACCACGCGCGTGCGCAGGTGGATGAGCTGGCCGAGGGCGCGCCGGCCGCCGTGGCCCGCGAGGTCGCCGCGCACCGGCGCGAGGCGCCGCGCGAGGTCGGCCGGCCCGGAGAGCTCCGAGGCGCCGTGCGGGCGTCGCGCGAGCGGCTGCGAGGGCCAGCGCCGTGCCGTCTGCGGATAGCCCGGCACGATGCCCGGGGGCTGGGTGCGCTCCTCGCGCGGCTCGATCACGTGCATGGTTGACGTTGTAAACCGCGCTCGTTGATACTGTCAACCATGCCGGACGTCCTCCTGTGCGAGTGCTTCGCCCGTGACGGGCTGCAGCACGAGCCGCGGTTCGTGCCCACGGCGGCGAAGCGCGCGCTGGTGGAGCGCTTCGCCGCGCTGGGCTTCCCGCGCGTGGAGGCCACGTCCTACTCGAACCCCAAGGTGGTGCCGCAGTTCGCCGACGCCAGCGATCTGCTCGGGAGTCTTTCGCGCCGGTCCGGCACCTACTACAAGGCGACGTGCGCCAACGTGCGCGCGGTCGAGCGGGCGCTCGCCGACCTCGAAGCGGGCCGCGGGGCGAACGAAATCAGCCTGCTCGTCTCGGCCACCGAGGCGCACTCGCAGCGCAACCTCAACCGCGCGCGCGCCGAGCAATGGCGCAACGTCGCGGAGATGGCGTCCGCCGCGCGCGGGCGCTTTCGCCTCGTCGGCACGGTGTCGGTTGCCTTCGGCTGCCCGTTCGAGGGCGCCGTGGACCCCGGCGCGGTGGCCGCCGACTGCGCGCGCTTCGCCGAGCTCGGCGTGGGGCACGTGGCGCTCGGCGACACCATCGGCGCCGCCGTGCCCCATCAGGTGAAATCCATGGTGCGGCGCCTGAAGGCGGAGCTTCCCGGCTTGACGCTCATTGCCCATTTCCATGACACGCGCGGCACGGGGCTGGTCAACTACCTCGCGGCGTACGAGGCGGGCGTGCGCCACTTCGACTGCGCCTTCGGCGGCGCCGGCGGCCATC
This sequence comes from Burkholderiales bacterium, assembly GCA_035540415.1. Lineage (GTDB taxonomy): Bacteria > Pseudomonadota > Gammaproteobacteria > Burkholderiales > SG8-39 > SCGC-AG-212-J23. The sequence continues at coordinate 22,066 of DATLGR010000457.1, forward strand.
CCGCCAACGTCAAGTACGGCGGCGGCTACACCGGCAACGTGTGCACCGAGGACCTCGTGAACCTGCTCGAATCGACGGGCATCGCCACCGGCATCGACCTCGACGGCCTGCTCGCCACCGCCGAGCTGTGCGAGCAGACGCTCGGCCGCGAGCTGCACGGCCGCGTCACGCGCAGCGGCCTCCATCCGCTTCTTGCCGCGCGCCGGTCGGAAAGACCATAATTCTGGTCATGGCCAAGATTCTGCCCGTTTCGGAAGTGAAAGCCCGCCTCACCGAGCTCGTCAGCCGCGTCGAGGAACGCGAGGAAGAGGTCATCGTGACGCGCAATGGCAGACCGGCCGCAAGGCTGGTCAATTACGCCGAGTATGAACGGCTCAAGGAAACGCTCGATGTCCTGAGCGACGCCGATCTCATGCGGCAAATCCACCGCAGCCTCAAGGAGATCGCCGCAGGAGAGAAAGGACTGTCGTTCGAAGACGTCTTCGGCGAGCCGCTCCTGCCGCAGCGCAAGAAGCGCGGCCGATGATTCACCGGCGGCTGACGATTCGCTCTGCCGCCGCCGACACCATCCGCCACCTCCCCCCGGACATCAAGCGCTCCGTCAAGGCGGCGATCCAGGAAATCACGGCCAATCCGGCATGCGGCGCGCCGCTGCACGGCGAACTGGAGGGGCTGTGGAAGTTTCGCGTGCGTCGCTTTCGGCTCGTGCACAAAGTGAACCGATCGCGCAAGGAGATCGAGCTTGTAGCCGTCGGCGAGCGCCGCAGCATCTACGAGGAGGTCGCCGAGCTCTTACGGCAGCGCCGATGACCAGGGCCGTCTTCATCCATACGTGTTCCATCCGTCTCGCCTCCGGCCACGAAGCGCTGGTGACGCGCGTGCTGCGCGACGACGGAGTCGCGGCGTTCGGCTTCAGCCTGCAGCTGGACGCGACCGAGTCGCGCCACATGGCGATGCACGCGGCGGGCCTGCGCGCGGAGCGCCCGCGCATCACGCCGGTGCTCGCACACCCGTGGGAGACGGCGTGGGTTGCCGGCGCACCGATCCCCTGGGACGCGGAACCGGCCTTCTCGCGCCTCGCCTGGTTGCCCTAAGATGCCTGCCTCAGAACGGAGGTGACGACATGGGCAAGATGATCAGCTTCAAGCGGCCCGACGGCCAGAGCGTCAACGGCTATCTCGCCGAGCCCGCCGATGCGTCCAGGGCCCCGGGAATGGTGGTGATCCAGGAATGGTGGGGCCTCAACGACCAGATCAAGGGGGTCGCCGACCGCCTCGCCAAGGCCGGCTACCGGGCGCTGGTGCCGGATCTCTATCGCGGCAAGGTGGCGCTCGAGGCGAACGAGGCCGAGCACCTGATGACGAACCTCAACTTCGGCGATGCCGCCGGACAGGACGTGCGCGGCGCGGTGCAGTATCTCAAAGGCTCGGGCAGCGCGAAGGCGGGCGTCACCGGCTTCTGCATGGGGGGCGCGCTCACGCTGCTCTCCGCGGTGCACGTTCCGGAAGCCGATGCGGGCGTGGTCTGGTACGGCTTCCCGCCGCTGGAGTACATCGACGCCTCGAAGGTCCGCATGCCGCTGCTCGGTCATTTCGCGACGGACGATGTCCCCTTTCCCATCGCCAAGGTCGACGAGCTCGAGAAGAAGCTGCGCGCGGCCAACGCGAAGTTCGAGTTCCACCGCTATCCGGCGAAGCACGCCTTCGCCAACGAGCAGGCGGATTCGAAGAAGCTGCCGATCGTGGAATACAACCGCGAGGCCGCGGAGACCGCCTGGCAGCGCACCATGCCCTTCCTCGAGCGGCATCTCAAGGGCTGACCTCCGTCCGGAGCACGCGCTTGCGCCGAGCGGCGCATTGGAGGGCGGCGCGCGCTCCGGTACAGTGGCTCCACGGTGTTGCAATCCCTTGGGCGGGTGCACAACCCGAAGCCCCTGGCGCGAAAGCGCTAGGGGCTTTTACTTTCCGGCGCTCACGTCCCGCTCTTGACGTCGGTCAGGCGGCGAACGCCGCGCAGCTCCCGAAAGAGCGCCGCCCACACCGCGACCACCACCAGGGTCCCCGCGCCGCCCGCCAGCGCCGCCGGCACCGCGCCCAGCCACGCGGCCACCGCGCCGGCGCGGAACTCGCCGAGCTCGTTCGACGCGCCGACGAAGAGCGCATGCACCGCGCTCACGCGCCCGCGCATGGCATCCGGCGTGGCGAGCTGCACCACGGTCGAGCGCACGAACACGCTCACCATGTCGGCCGCACCCATGACGACGAGCGCCGCCGCCGACAGCGCGAAGCTTTCGGACACGCCGAACACCAGGATGGCGAGGCCGAAGAGCGCCACGCCGCCGAAGAGCGCGCCGCCGGCATGCGGCTGGCGCTGCGTGGGAAGCTGCGCGAGCGCGAGGCCCATTGCCACCGCCCCCACCGCCACGGCGCTGCGCAGGATGCCGAGGCCATCGGGGCCCACTCCGAGGATGTCGCGCGCGTAGATCGGCAGCAGCGCGGTGATGCTCCCGAGGAGCACGGCGAAGAGATCGAGCGAGATGGCGCCGAGCAGGATGCGCTGCCGGCGCAAATACGCCAGCCCCTCCGCGAGGCGCGACAGCGCCGTGCCCTGCCGCTCGGCGAGCACGCCGCCGCGCGCGCGGATGGCGAGCATGGACGCGGCCGCGGCGAGCCACAGCGCGAGGCAGGCGCCGAACGTGGCCGGCGCCCCGGCGAGATAGAGCAGGCCGCCGATCGCGGGGCCGAGCACCGTCGCAGTCTGGTTGGCCGAGGAGCTCCACGCGACCGCCGGCGGGAACTGCGCGCGGGACACGAGGAACGGGATGAAGGAGGCCACCGACGGCCCCGAGAAGGCGCGCGCGGTGCCGGAGAGGACGAGCACCGCGTAGTACGGCCACAGCAGCGTGGTCTGCGCCGCCACGAGCGCCGCGAGCACCGCCGCGCCGAGGGCGAGGGTGAGGTGCGCGGCGCCGAGGATGTAGCGCCGGTCCACCCGATCGGCGAGGTCGCCCGCCGGAAGGGTGAAAAGCGCGATCGGCGCGAACACCGACAGACCTGCGTAGGCGAGGACCATCGGGTCGCCGGTGAAGTCGTACAGCGTCCAGCCGACCGCCACGGACTGCATCTGCAGCGCGAGCCCCGCGCCGAAGCGACCGCCGATGAACAGGCGAAAGTCGCGGACGCCGAGGACGTGCGGCGGCGCGCTTATCGGCGGCGCTCGGGAGCGAGCTCGAGCGGCTCCAGCGTGTCGGGGTCGAAGCGCACGCCGTAGTCGCGCCAGGCCGACTCGAGCGACACGTAGCCCTGGCGCACGTCGCGCCGCAGCGCCGCGAGCGGGCGCTCGTGCGGCGCACCGAAGCCGCCGCCGCCGCCGGAGCTCATGAGGTAGCAGTCGCCTTTCTGCAGGCGGGTGTCGACCTTGCCGCCCGGGAACACGGTGAGCTCGCCGCCGCGCCGGATGGCGATGCGGTTGCCCTTGGCGCTCTTGCCGCCGGCAAGGCCCCAGGGCGGGTTCACCACGCGGTCGGACCGCGTCATGTAGTTGATGGACGCGAGCGCCTCGACCTCGACCTCGGTGCCCAGGCCGCCGCGGAAGCGCCCGGCGCCGCCCGAGTCCTCGCGCAGCTCGTAGCGGCGCACGAGCAGCGGAAACTTGTTCTCGACCTGCTCCGAAGGCCCGTTGTGCGTGTCGCCGTCGTTCATGCAGATGGTGCCGTTGACGCCGTCCTCGTCGGACTTCGCGCCCCAGCCGCCGCCGATCAGGCCGCCGAGGTAAAGCCACAGCCGCCCGTCGCGTGGATGGATGCCGTTGATGTTCGCGGTGAGGAGATCGGCGTGGTGGCCCGCGATCACCCGCTCGGGGATCGCCGGCGCGAGCGCCTTGAAGATGGTGTCGACCACCGTCATGGGATAAGTCATCCAGACGCGATACGGCGCCGGATGCACCGCGCTCACCACCGTGCCCGGGGGCAGGATGACCTTGAGCGGCCTGAAGCCGCCGTCGTTGATCGGATAGTCACCGGGCAGCGCGAGGCACTTGAACGCCACCTGCGCGCAGGCGACGCCCGCGTTGGAGTTGTAGAAGCCCTTCACCTGTGGGCTCACGCCGGAGAGGTCGACGGTCATCTCCTCGCCCTTGACCGTGACCTTGACGCGGATGGGCACGGGCTTGCCGACGTCCACGCCGTCGTCGTCCATCTGGCTCTCGGCCTCGTAGACGCCGTCGGGGATGGAGGCCACCTGCAGGCGCGCCTCGGTCTCGCTCTGCGCCATGATGTCCTCGAGGCTGGCGAGCAGCGCCGGGGCGCCGTGGCGAGCGAGCATCGCCTCCAGGTGCTTCACCCCGACGCGGCAGGCGGAGAGCTGCGCCTCGAGGTCGCCCATGGCGCGGTCGGGGCGGCGCACGTTCATCTTGATGAACTCGCGCACGTCCACGTTGAGCTTGCCGCGCTGGTGGTACTTCACGTGCGGGATCTGCAGGCCCTCGGAATAGATGTCGAAGGTCATCCCGTTCAGGATCCCGCCGATGTCCTGCCAGTGCGCCATGCAGGTGGAGAAGGCGACGATCTCGCCGTCGTGGAACACCGGGATGGAAAAGGTGAGGTGGTTGAGGTGCGCGCCGGTGGTGTAGGCGTCGTTGGTGAGCAAAATGTCGTCCGGATGGATGCCGTCGTAGCCCCAGTGCCGGATCTTCGCCTTCACCGTGTCGGCCATGCCGCGGATGAACATGGGCAGCCCCAGGCCGATCGACAGCGTATCGCCGCGCCGGTCGAAGAGCCCCACCGTGAAGTCGAGCGCCTCGTAGATGATCATGTTGTACGAGGTGCGCATCAGCACCGACTTCATCTCCTCGGTGGCGGCGAGCAGGCTGTTGCGCACCAGCTCGACGGTCACCGGGTCCGCCTTGCGGCGCCGGGCCGGGGTCTTTTTCCTGAGCAGCGAGCTGCGGAGCATTTCCATGGTCAGCCGAGTCCTATGGTCACGACGAGGTTGCCGTGCGGGTCCACCCGCAGTGTATCGCCGGGGGCGAGCACGGTGGTGGAGGCGTGCTCCTCGACCAGCGCCGGCCCGGCGACGCGGTTGCCTGCCTTCAGGGCGTCGCGGCGGAAGGTCGGGGTCTTTACCCAGCCCGCGCCGGGGAAGAACACGCGCCGCTCGCCGGTCCTCGCCTCGGCGAGCGGCTTGGCGCCGCCGCGCGCGATCCGCGCGAGCCTGGGCTTTTTCAGCACGCCGGTCACGGTGCTGCGGATCGTGACGATCTCGGCGGGCTCCTCGGGCGAGCCGCGGCCGTAGCGCTCCTTGTGCAGCTCGTCGAAGTGGCGCTTGATGCCCGCCTTGCCGCCGCGCGCGAACACCGCGAGCGGCACATCGACCGTCACCGCGTGCTCCTGCCCGACGTAGCGCATGTCGAGCGAGCGCGCGAGCACCAGCCGGCGCGTGTCGAGCCCGGCGCCGTCGACGGCGGCAGTGCCCTGCGCTTCCAGCTCGGCGAACCAGCGCTTGAGCGCCTCCAGGTCCACTTCGTCCAGGCGCACGAAGCGCGACTGCACGAGATCGCGGCGGAAGTCCGACAGCAGCATGCCGAAGGCCGAGAAATGCCCCGGCGCGGTGGGGATGATCACGCGCGGGATGCTGAGCTCGCGCGCGACCATGGAAGCGTGCAGCGGCCCCGCGCCGCCGTAGGCAAACAGCGTGGGGAACTGGCCGGGGTCCAGCCCGCGGTCGGTGGTCACCCCCTTGACCGCGTGCGACATCGCCGCCGCCGCGATGCGCAGGATTCCGGCGGCCGCCTCGACCGGATCGAGGCCGAGCGGCTCGCCCACGCGCCGCGCAATCGCCGCCTCGGCAGCCGCGCGGTCCAGGCGCATCTCGCCGCCGAGGAAGCGGTCTTCGGCGAGGCGTCCCAGCACGAGGTTGGCGTCGGTCACCGTGGGCTCCTCGCCGCCCAGGCCGTAGCAGGCCGGACCGGGCGCCGCGCCCGCGCTCTGCGGCCCTACGCGCAGCCCTCCGCTCGGCGCCACGCGCGCGATGCTGCCGCCGCCGGTGCCCACCTCGTGGATGTCGATCATCGGCGTGAGCAGCGGCAGCCCGGTGAAGTAGCCGCCGATCATGCTGCTGCCGGTGGTGAGGGCAAGGCCGTCCCGGACCACGCCGGCCTTGGCCGTGGTGCCGCCCATGTCGAAGGCGATGGCGTTGTCGATGCCCAGAATCGCGCACATCGCCTGCGTGCCGATGACGCCGGCCGCCGGGCCCGACTCCATCATGCGCACGCAGTCCGGCTTCGCCTCGGCGAGCGAATACAGACCGCCGGTGGACTGCACCACCATGAACTTGCCGGCGAAGCCGTCGCCGCGCGCCTGCGCGTCGATCTCCTCGAGGTAGCGGTGCACGCGCGGCCCCACATAGGCGTTGGCCACGACCGTCGAGGTGCGCTCGAACTCGCGGTACTCCTGCGAGAGCTCCGACGACACCGTGACGAAGGCCTGCGGAAAGCGCCGCTGCAGGTAGTCCTTGGCGGCGAGCTCGTGCGCGGGATTGCGGTAGGAGTGCAGGAACAGGACCGCGATGGCATCGACCCGCTCCTCGGCGATGCGATCGGCCGCGGCCTCGAGGCTTCCCCGATCGAGCGGCTCGCGAACCGAGCCGTCGTAGAGCAGGCGCTCGTTCACCTCCAGGCGCAGGGCCCGCTCGACGAGCGGCTCGTGCTTGCGGTGGCGCAGGTTGAACGCGTCGGGCCGGTTGATGCGGCCGATTTCGTAGATGTCGCGAAAGCCGCGCGTGGTGACGAGCGCCACGCGCGCGCCGCTGCGCTCGAGCATGGTGTTGATGGCGATGGTGGAGCCGTGCAGGAACAGGCTCGCCTGCGCGAGCCGCGTGCCGGCCTTCGCGACGCCCTGCGTGATGCCGTCCACCAGGCGCTGGGGCGTGGTGAGAGTCTTGCCCAGGAGCAGGCGCCCCGAGCGCTCATCGAAGGCAGCGACGTCCGTAAAGGTGCCGCCGATGTCGGCGGCGATGCGCAGGCGCGAGGCGGCGGCTTTGGTCATTCGACCTTGATTCCCGTTTCGCGGATGACGCGGCCGAAGCGCTCCAGGTCCGAGGCGATGAGGGCGGCGAACTCCGCCTGGGGCAGCGTGCCCGGCTCGTAGCCGAGGTTGGAGAGCCGCTCGCTCACCTCGGCGGAGCCCACGGCCCGCACGATCTCCCGGTGCAGCCACTGGATGGCCTCCGGCGGCGAGCCCGCGGGTGCGAGCAGCCCGTTCCAGGCGGCATACACCACCGGCACGCCCGCTTCCCGGGCGGTGGGCACGTCGGGCAGCTGGGCCGAGCGGCGCTCGCCGAGGTAGGCGAGCGCGCGCAGCTTACCCGCGCGCACGTTGGGCAGGGGCCCGACCATGCTGTCGAACACCATGCTCACCTCGCCGCTCACCACGGCGAGCGTCATGGGGGCGTTGCCCTTGTACGGCACGTGCAGGATGTCCACGCCCGCGGCGCGCTTGAAGATCTCGGCGCCGATGTGCAGCGGTCCGCCCGGCCCGGAGGAGCCGTAGGTCAGCTTGCCGGGGTTGGCCTTGGCGTAGGCGACGAGCTCCTGCAGATTCCTGGCGGGGACCGACGGGTGCACGGCGAGGAGCAGCGGATAGCTCGCCACCACGGTGATCGGGGTGAAGTCCTTGATCGGGTCCCAGGACAGCTTGCGCAGGTGCGGCTGGATGGTGTGGCCGTTCGTGGTCTGCAGCACCGTGTAGCCGTCGGGCGCCGAGCGCGCGACGTGCTCGGTGCCGATGTTGCCGCCCGCGCCCGAGCGGTAGTCGATGATGATGTTGCGGCCGGTGTTCTCGATCATCTTCTGCGTGATGATGCGCGCCGTGGCGTCGGCGCCGCCGCCCGGCGGAAACGGCACGATCCAGCGGATCGGCTTGGCGGGGTAGTCCTGCGCGAGCGCCGCGCCGGCGCTCAAGGCAATCAGGCTCGCTAGGAATGCGCTTCGGAATCTCATAAGTCTCCTCGGATGGGATGGGACCTCAGTTGCGGCCGCTGTGCTGCTCCTCGAACGACGCGATGCTGCGCTCGAGGTCCGCGAGCAGCGCGCCCGCGCGCGCGTCGTTCTCGCGTGAAATCACGGTGAGCAGCTCCGCGATGCTCGCGCCGCGGCACCGCTCGCCGTGCCGCCCGCGGAGGAAGTCGAGAATGTCCTGCTCGAAGTCCTGCACGCGCAGGTTGCTCACCCCGACGCCGCAGGAGCACCCGGCGCTGAGCGCCACATGGCCCTGCGCGATGCGGTTCCATGCGCCGAGCAGGCGCATGGCGGTAACCGCAGCTGCCGCTTTCCGCACCGCCGCCACGCTCAGTCGATTCGGATGTCCAGTGCCTTGAGAGTGCGAGCCCAAGGGGCCACGTCGTCCCGGATAAAGCCTTCGAACTGCGCCGGAGTGAACGTCATGCGCTCGAGCCCGTCGCGCTCGAAGCGTCCCCGCGCCTCCTCCGATGCGGTGGCAGCAAGCACCTCGCGATTCAAGCGCTCGACGATCGGCCGCGGCGTCGCGACCGGCGCGAAGACCCCGAACCAGCCGCGTTGCGTCATTCCTGGAAAGCCAGCCTCGCGGAAGGTCGGCACTTCCGGCAGCAGCGGCGAGCGCTCTTCGGTGGATACCGCGAGGGCACGCAGCTTTCCGGCGCGAATCTGCGGCATTGCCGTCACCACGGTGTCGAAGTACATCTGTACCTGCCCGGCGAGCAGGTCGGTGATGGCCGGCGCCGAGCCACGATAGTGAATGTCCGCGATGCGCACGCCGGCGAGCGCTTCGAATCGCTCGTTGAGCAGGTGCGTAACGCCGCCGGGGCCGAGCGATACCGCGTTCATCTTCTCCGGGAAGCGCCGGGCGTAATCGATGAGCTCGGCAACGTTTGCCGCCGGTACCGAGGGATGCACGGTGAGGACGTAGGGATAGCTCGCGATGCCGGCGACCGGCGCGAAATCCTCGACCTTGTAGCTCGGCGACTTGTGCAGCAGTGTGTTGACCGCGAACACGTTGGCAGTGACGAGCAGCGTATGGCCGTCCGGGGTCGCTCGCGCCGCGGCGCCGCTGCCGATCATGGTGGCGCCTCCGCTCTGGTTATCGATCAGGACGGGCTGACCGAGCGCGGCGGATAGCCTCGGCGCGATGAGGCGTGCCATCTGGTCGGTGGAACCGCCCGCCGGATAGGGCACGATCAGACGCACGGGCTTGCTGGGATAGCTCTGTGCGGCCACCGTGCCGGCGGCGAGCGCGAGGCCAAGCAGCGCGGCCGCGGCGAGCGGCGTGCCGATGGGGTGCATGCACGTCTCCTTGTTGGGCGGTTTCGTAGCTGGTAACCTAGGTTACCTTGCCCGCGAACGCACTGTCAACGCCGGTCGAAGAAAGCCGCGACTCCATCGCGTCGGTGGAGCGCGCGCTGCAGATCATCGAATGGCTGGCCGACAGCGCCGCAGGCCTGACGTTCGGCCGGATCGTGGAGCGGCTGGACGTCAATAAGGCGATTGCGTTCAAGCTGCTCAATACGCTGCAAGCCAGCGGCTACGTGTTTCACGATGAAGCGACGGCAACCTATCGTCTGACCTTCCGCGTAAGCAATCTGGCGCTGCGCAAGCTCTCCGGCGCTCGGCTTCTCGAGCAGAGCCGCGCGGAGCTGCTACCCCTTGCGGATTACACCGGCGAGCTCGTGCGCCTAGCCGTCGTGGAGACTCAAACGAGCCCCCCGCGGTTGACCTGGGTGCTGTCGTTCCTGCCGCCGCGGCAGGTGCTGCAGATCGACCCCAACTACAGCCTCGAGATCGGACTGCACACGCACGCGGCGGGAAAGGCGTGGCTCGCGACCCTGCCCTTCGAGCAGGCGCTCGGCCTCGTGAAGAGCAAGGGATTCAGACCCATGACCCCGCATTCCATCCGCTCCGTTGAGGCGCTGCGCAAGGAGTTGCGGCGTGTTGCCGAGCAGGGCTACTCCGCGTCGTTCGACGAGCACGCGCTCGGCGTGTCGGCCGTAGGCGTGCCGGTGTTGGCGCCCCGGCTGGGAGCACCCGGCGCCTGTGTTGCCGTGGTGACCGTAGCCGCACCGAGCGCCCGCCGCAGCCGCGAGCAATTCCTCGCGTGGCTGCCTGCGCTGCGGGCCGTCGCCGGACGTCTCGGCGGCATCTGGCCGCTCGAGCCGACGGAGCCGCTCAAGCCGATCGCGGCATGACGGTCGCCCGCTGCGATGTCCTGGTCGTCGGCGGCGGCGGCGCCGGGCTCGCCGCCGCAATCAGTGCCGCAGAGCGCGGGCACCGGGTCGTGCTGCTCGACAAGGCCGAAACGCTCGGCGGCA
>DATLGR010000458.1:0-1532 GCA_035540415.1 Burkholderiales bacterium
CCGTTGACCGTGGTGGACGCGCCGCGGCCTTCGACGACGAACCGCAGCGCGGCCTGGCTGTGCCGGTGCGCGCGGGCCCGCTCGCCCGGCATGAGAAGCTGCAAGCCGGCATGCAGCGTGGCGCACACCCGCAGCTCGCCGGCGTAGGACGGATTCTCGAGCAGCAGCACGCGCCGCTCGGCTTCCTCGGCGCTAACCAGGCGCGCGGTCTCGAGCAGCGCCGGGCGCAGCTCGTGGTAGCGCCAGAGGTGGGCGCGCGCGGCCGGCGTAGGCTCGCGCGGCAGGAGGCCGCGCATCACCTCCCACAGCGGAACCAGGTGCTGGCCGGCGGCATCGATCGTCATGGGCGGCGCTTTGTGGGTTTGAATCAATTCAGTATACTGAATTTCCATGATGACTGAGTTTCCATGACGCGCGACGGCGACGACTTCCTCGAGGGAATGCACGACCGCCCCGGCTATCTGGTGCGGCGCCTGCAGCAGATCGCGGTGGCGACCTTCCTGCATCGGACCGAGCGCGCCGCAATCACGCCGGTGCGCTATGCGGTCCTGTACGCGCTCTATCGCCAGCCGCGCATCGATCAGACGCGCCTCGCGGCCCTGACGGCCCTCGATCGAACCTCGCTCGGGCAGGTGGTCGAGGCGCTGGTGAAGAAGAAGATGATCCGCCGCCGGCCCGACCCGGACGATCTGCGCCGCCAGGTGTGGGAGCTCACGCCGGCCGGTCGCCGGCTGCTCGAGCGCATCCAGGCGCCGGTGCGCGCCTCGCAGGAGGATCTGCTCGCGCCGCTCGGCGCCCGCGAGCGCAAGCAGCTGCTCGCGCTCATCGGCAAGGTGATCGCCGGGCATAACGGCCTCACGCGCCCTTCCGGGGCGCGTCGTTTCCGGGGTACCGCCTGATGGGCAGCCGCTCCGCGGCCCACTTCGTGCTCGAGGGCGTGCTCGAGCTCGGCATCGAATACCTTTTCTGCAATTTCGGCACCGACCACGCGCCGCTGATCGAGGAAATGGCGCGCTGGGAGCGCGAGGAGCGCAGGCTGCCGCGGGTCGTGGTCTGTCCGCATGAGAACACCGCGATGCACATGGCCGTCGGCTACGCCATGCTCACCGGCCGCGGCCAGGCGGTGCTCGTGCACGTCGACGTGGGCACGGCGAACGCCGCGCTTGCCATGCACAACGCCTGCCGGGCGCGAACGCCGCTGCTGCTGCTCGCCGGACGCGCGCCGTTCACCGTGCGCGGCGAGCTCGCCGGCACGCGCGACAACTACGTTCACTTCATCCAGGAGCCGCTCGACCAGGCCGCGCTCGTGCGGCCCTACGCGAAATGGGAGTACACGCTGCCCTCGGGCGTCATCGCGAAGGAGGTCCTGCGCCGCGCGCATACCGTGGCGCACAGCGACCCCAAGGGTCCCGTGTATCTCATGCTGCCGCGCGAGACGATCGCCGCGGCGGTGGACGAGGCGCAGGTGCGCTCGTTCCCGGGCGAGCGTTACGGCGCGGTGCCCGCCGGGGCCGCCGACCCGCAGGCGGTGG
>DATLGR010000459.1:0-4717 GCA_035540415.1 Burkholderiales bacterium
CACGCAGGCCAGGCCGAAGAAAACGAGCGTGGTCCCCATCATGTAGAACGTGGGCACGAGGGTGCTGCGCCCGCGGTAATAGCGGCCGGTGAGCAGGAACGCCGCCGACCACGCCACGGCGGCGCCCGCGGCGTACCACGCGCCGCGCGCCTGCCCGGCGGCGAATTCGACCTCGAGCGCGAGCGCCACGCCGGCGAAGGCCGCCACCAAGCCGACGGCCAGGCGCCAGCCCACCCGCTCGTGCCCGAGCAGTCCGCTCGCGGCCGCGGTGATCGCCGGCCACAGGTAGAAGATCAGCACCGCCAGCGGCACGGGAATGTAGGCGAAAGCGGCGTTCAGGAGATAGTTATTGGCGGCGAGGGGGATCGCGACCAGCGCCGCGATGCCGAGGTCGCGCGCCGGCAGGGCGAAGGAGACGCCGGCGAAGACCAGCCACGCGGCGAGGAGCGCCACCGCCGCGACGTTGCGCAGGGTGACGACGGTCAGCGCGTTGCTGCCGTCGGCCATCGCCGCCGCGGCGCATACGCCCGTCATGGCGAAGGCCACGGCGAAGGACAGAAGCGGGAGCGGCGACAAGGCTTTTTTCTGGGGTCGTTCGGGCCAGCAAGCGCTGTTCCTGAACTTGCGGGAACGCGCGGGATTCAAACTGTCATGCAAGTGACGCCCGAAATCAAGTTCCACGACGTCGACCGATCCGACTGGGTCGAAACGTACCTCCTGGAGCGGGTGCGCCGGCTCGACCGCTTCGCCGAGGGCATCACCACCTGCCATGTGACGCTCGCGCAGGAGGCCGCCTCCCGCAACAAGGGCAACCGCTACAGCGTGATGGTGGAGGTGCGCCTGCCGCCCAACCACGACCTCGCGGTGAAGAAGGAGAAGGTCATCGGCGACATGCACACGCAGCTGCCGGCGTTGATCAACCTCGCCTTCGGCGCGATCGAGCGCCAGCTCAAGAGAACCGCGCAGCTTCGCCGCGACGCGGCGAGCGCGAACGGTGCCGAGGAGGGCGAGCCGGGCGTGCCGGCGAGCGGCGTGCGGATCCCGACGCGGTGATTCTTCGCGTCAAATACTGCTAGCATCGAGCCATGTCGCCTGCCACGCTGTCTGCCTCGGCCAAGCCGCGCCTGCTGCGCATCGGCCAGATCGTGCCGTCCTCCAACACCACGATGGAGACCGAGATCCCGGCCATGCTGCGCGCGCGCGAGCAGCACTACCCCGAGCGCTTCACCTTCCACTCCTCGCGCATGCGCATGAAGCGCGTGTCCCCCGAGGAGCTCGCCGCCATGAACGCGGAGGGGCTGCGCTGCGCCGCGGAGCTCGCCGATGCGCGCGTGGACCTGATGAGCACCGCGTGCCTGGTGGCCATCATGGCGCAGGGCTTCGGCTACCACCGCCAGGTGGAGCAGGATTTCCGCCGCGTGGTGGCCGAGGCGGGCGCCGAGTCGAAGGTCATGACCTCGGCCGGCGCGCTGATCTACGGGCTGAAGAAGCTCGGCGCGCGCAAGGTCTCGCTCATGGCGCCCTACGTGAAGCCGCTCACCGAGAAGGTGGTGGGCTACATCGAGCACGAGGGCATCGAGGTGCTCGACCGCATCACCTTCGAGATCCCCGACAACCTCGAGGTCGGCCGCCGCGACCCGATGCGCCTGCTCGAGGATGCGAAGCGCCTGAAGACCGCCAACGCCGACGCGGTGGTGCTCTCGGCGTGCGTGCAGATGCAGTCGCTGCCGGCGATCCAGGCGGCCGAGAAGATGCTCGGGCTGCCCGTCACCTCCACCGCGGTGTGCACGGTGCGCAACATGCTCGACCTCCTCGAGCTCGAGCCGCGCATCCCGAGCTGCGGGGCGCTCCTCGCCTAGCCCGGTTTTTTCTTAGAATCACGGCTTTTTCGCCGTGATCCGCTTCTCCCAGCTCACGCTCGCTCGCGGCGCGAAGCCGCTCCTCGAGGGCGCCGACCTCGCGCTGCACCCGGGCGAGCGCGTCGGGCTCGTCGGCCCCAACGGGTCGGGCAAGTCGAGCCTGTTCGCGCTGCTGCGCGGCGAGCTGCACCCGGACAAGGGAGACGCGGAGGTTCCCGGGCACTGGCGCCTCGCGCACGTCGCGCAGGAGACGCCGGCGCTCGAGCGGCCGGCGGTGGAGTTCGTGATCGACGGCGACACGGGGCTGCGCCGCCTCGAGGCGGAGCTGGCCGGCGCCCAGGACGGCGTGCGCATCGCCGAGCTGCATGCGGCGCTCGCCGATGCCGGCGCGTATACGGCCCGCGCGCGCGCCGAGCGCCTGCTGGTGGGCCTGGGCTTCCGCCATGGCGAGCTCGAGCGGCCGGTGTCCTCCTTTTCCGGCGGCTGGCGCATGCGCCTCAACCTCGCGCAGGCCCTGATGTGCCCCTCCGACCTGCTGCTGCTCGACGAGCCCACCAACCACCTGGACCTCGACGCGATCATCTGGCTGGAGGAATGGCTGCGCCGCTATCCCGGGACCCTCATCGTGGTGTCGCACGACCGCGATTTCCTCGACGCGGTGGTGGAGGCGATCGTGCACATCGACCAGCGCAAGCTGCGCCGCTACGGCGGCAACTACTCCAGCTTCGAGGCCCAGCGCGCCGCGCACCTGGTGCTCGCCGCCGCGCAGCAGGAGCGCCAGAGCCGCGAGCGGGCGCGCCTGCAGTCGTTCATCGACCGCTTCCGGGCCAAGGCGTCCAAGGCGCGCCAGGCGCAAAGCCGGGTGAAGATGCTGGCGAGGATGGAGGACCTCGCGCCGCTGCACGCTTCGGCGCCGTTCTCCTTCGAGTTCCGCGAGCCGCTGCGCGCGCCCAACCCGCTCATCGTGCTGGAGGACGTCGCGGCCGGCTACGGCGGGCAGCCGGTGCTCGAGGGGCTCAATCTGTCGCTGCAGTCCGGCCAGCGCATCGGGCTGCTGGGCGTGAACGGCGCGGGCAAGTCGACCTTCGTGAAGACGCTGGCGGGCGCCCTCGCGCCGCTCGCCGGCAGCTGCGTTCGCAACAAGGGGCTCGCGGTCGGCTATTTCGCCCAGCACCAGGTGGAAATGCTGCGCGACGACGACTCGCCGCTCGCGCACCTCGCGCGCCTCGCTCCCGACGAGCGCGAGCAGGACCTGCGCAGCTTCCTCGGCGCCTTCAACTTTCCGGGGGACATGGCGACCGGCCCGATCGCCACCTTCTCCGGCGGCGAGAAGGCGCGCCTCGCCCTCGCGCTGATCGTGTGGCAGCGGCCCAACCTGCTCCTGCTGGACGAGCCCACCAACCACCTCGATCTCGACACGCGCGAGGCGCTCACCGTGGCGCTCGCGCAGTTCGAAGGCACGCTGGTGCTCGTGTCGCACGACCGGCACCTGCTGCGCGCGACGACCGACGAGCTGCTGATCGTCGCCCGCGGCCGGGTGCGGCCCTTCGACGGCGACCTTGACGACTACCGCGACAGCCTCCTGCGCGCCAAGCCGCCCGCGGCGCCGGCGCCGGCCAAGGACCCGAGCGCGCCCCGCAAGGACCCGAAGCCGGCGCCGCGGCGCGACGCGAAGGGGGCCGGTTCGAGGATCAAGCGCCTGGAGCAGACCATGGCGAAGCTCGAGGCGCGCAAGGCGCAGATCGAAGCGCAGCTCGCCGCGCCGGAGACCTACGCCGATCCCGACGCGGTGAAGGCGCTCCTCGTGGACCAGGCCTACGTCGGCAAGGCGCTTGCGGAGGTCGAAAACGAGTGGCTCGCGATGGTGGAGCCGCGATGCTGAAATACGGCGGCGCGCTGATGCTGATCCTCGCCGGCTGGGCCGCGCTCGATCCGGCGCGCATGGCCTGGGCGTACGCCGGGGCGGTCGCGCTCTTCGAGCTGTGGCTGCTGCGGCGCATGGCCGCCGAGGAGCGCGGGCCGGTGCCGGTGGACGAGCCGCCTTACCGCTTCAGCGCCGAGGAGGCCGCGCTCGTCGGGCGCTATCGCTTCTACTTCGCGTACCCGGCGCTGGCGGCGCAGGCCGGCTCGGTGCTCGCGGCCATCGGCCTGGGAAGCGCCGTGCTCGCGCTGTGGCTCACCTACCGGCAGGCATTCGTGCCCGGCGCCATCCTGGGCGCGAACCTGTTTCTCGTCGGCTGGCTCACGCGCCGCATGGCGCCGCTCTATGCGCTGCGCATCGCCGCCTCGCGCGGCAAGCGCGATGCGCTGCGCATGCTCGAGATCCTCGAGCCGCTGTGGGCCAAGATCCACGCCGCCAACAAGGAGCACTAGAATGAAGGCTGTCCTCCAGGAGCACCCGCCATGAACGCACCCATCAAGACCGAAGACGCCTTTCACCAGCTCATCCACCGCAACCACATGTGGGGACTGTGGGAGATCGCCAGCCAGATGACGCCGCAGCCGCGTCCCGAGGCGGTTCCCCACCAGTGGAAATGGTCGCTTCTTCAGGAGGTCGTGAAGCAATCGGCGAGCGCGGTGCCGGTGGGCGACGAGCGCCGGGCGATGCAGCTCTTCAACCCGGGGCTCAACGGGCAGTGGGCCACGACCAACACCCTGATCGCGGCGGTGCAGGTGCTTCTGCCCGGAGAGGTGGCGCGTGCCCACCGCCATACGCCCGCCGCGATCCGCTTCATCATCCAGGGCAACGGGGCCTATACCGCGGTCGAGGGCGAGAAGGTCATCATGCACGAGGGCGACCTCATCCTGACGCCGAGCTGGCAGTGGCACGACCACGGCAACGAGACGGGCGAGACGGT
>DATLGR010000460.1:0-3483 GCA_035540415.1 Burkholderiales bacterium
GGGATCGACACGCCGAGCGCCGGACAGAGCTCGAGCGCCACGGCGCGCACCGTATCGAAGAGCGCGGCGTCCTCGCCGGGATGACCGGCCGCCGCCATCCAGTTCGCCGAGAGCTTCACCGCGTCGAGCGCCGGCACCGCGGCGGCGGCGAGATTGGTGAGCGCCTCGCCCACCGCCATGCGGCCGGAGGCCGGCGCATCGATGAGCGCCAGCGGCGCGCGCTCGCCGATCGCGAAAGCCTCGCCGGCGTAACCCGAGTAGTCGGCGAGCGTGACGGCGCAATCGGCCACCGGCGTCTGCCAGGGCCCGACGAACGGGTCGCGCGCGCAGAGCCCGCCGACCGTGCGATCGCCGATCGCGATGAGAAACGTCTTGTCGCCGACGGCCGGGTGGTAGAGCACGCGGTGGATCGCGCCTTCGAGGCTGATGCGGTCCAGCGCCAGCGGCTGGAGCGCCGGCCGCCCGCGGCGGACGTTGCGCAGCATGCGCGGCGGCTTGCCCAGGATGAGCTCGAGCGGCACATCCACCGCCGCGCGGCCGAGATGCCGGTCGCTCACGAGGAGGTGCCCGTCGTCCGTGGCGCTGCCCAGCACGGCGAACGGGCAGCGCTCACGCTCGCAGATGGCGCGGAAGCGCTCGAGGTCGGCGGGCGCAATGGCGAGCACGTAGCGCTCCTGCGCCTCGTTGCACCAGATCTCGCGCGGCGACATGCCGCTGTCCTGCGACGGGATCGCGCGCAGCTCGATGCGCGCCCCGCGCCCGGCGGCGTACGCGAGCTCCGGCACCGCGTTGGAGAGCCCGCCGGCGCCCACGTCGTGGATCGAGACGATGGGATTCATCTCGCCCAGCTGCCAGCAGCGGTCGATCACCTCCTGTGCGCGGCGCTGGAGCTCGGCGTTGTCACGCTGGACCGAGTCGAAATCGAGCGCCTCGGTGTTGGCGCCTGCGCCCATGGAGGAGGCCGCGCCGCCGCCCATGCCGATCAGCAGCCCGGGCCCTCCGAGCTGCACGATGAGGTGCCCGGGCGCGAGGGGCGCCTTGGCCGCGTGCTGCTCGCGGATGGCGCCGAGCCCGCCGGCCAGCATGATGGGCTTGTGGAAGCCGCGCACCGTGGCGCCCGCGCCAGCCTCGAAGGTGCGGAAGTAGCCGGCGAGGCTCGGGCGGCCGAATTCGTTGTTGAACGCGGCGGCGCCGATCGGCGCCTCGAGCATGATCTCGAGCGCCGAGGCGATGCGGGCGGGCCTGCCGGGCCCTTCGCCTTCCCACGGCTGCGGCGCGCCCGGCAGGCGCAGGTGCGACACGGAGTAGCCGACCAGCCCCGCCTTCGGCTTGGCGCCGCGGCCGGTCGCCCCCTCGTCGCGGATCTCGCCGCCGGCGCCGGTGGCCGCTCCGGCGAACGGCGAGATGGCGGTGGGATGGTTGTGCGTCTCGCACTTGATCACGAAGTGCGCGCGCTCGGTGACCGCGCGGTAGACGCCGTCGGCCCCCGGGAAGAAGCGCCGCGCGGGCCCGCCTTCCAGGATCGCCGCGTTGTCGGCGTACGCGAGGACGGTGCCGCGCGGGTTCGCGGCGTGCGTGTGCTTGATCATGGCGAAAAGCGATTGCGCCTGGCGCTCACCGTCGACGATCCATTCGGCGTTGAAGATCTTGTGGCGGCAGTGCTCCGAGTTCGCCTGCGCGAACATGGTAAGCTCGGCATCGGTCGGGTCGCGGCCGAGGCGCCCGTAGGCCTCGCGCAGGTAGGCGATCTCCTCCTCCGAGAGCGCCAGCCCCAGGCGCCGGTTCGCCTCTTCCAGCGACCCGAGCGCCACGTGCTCGAGGGGCCGCGGCGCCACCTGCTCGAAGAGGCGCGCCGCCTCGTCGAACGAGCGCAGCACCGTCTGCGTCATGCGGTCGTGCAGCAGCGCCGCGGCGCGCGCATCGGCGTGGTCGAGGTAGTACGCCGTGCCGCGCTCGATGCGCCGCACGACGGCGAGGCCGCAGTTGCGGGCGATGTCGGTGGCCTTGGACGACCACGGCGACACGGTGCCCAGCCGCGGCACCACCAGGACGAGCATGCCCGCGGGGGGCGCCAGCATCTCGGTGCCATCGTCCAGCAGCCGCTCGAGGATGCGCCGCTCGGCCTCGTCGAGGGCGCGCTCGGCCTCGACGAAATAGCGGTACTCCGCCACGACCGAGCCGATGCCCGCATCGAGCTTCTTCAGGGAGGCGAGGAGCTTCGTGAGTCGAAACTCCGAAGCCGCGCGGGGGCCGCGGAGCTGGAGGACTTGTGCCACTAGTTGCGGACCTGGGGCTCCTTGACCGTGCCGCCGAGCTGCAGCGTCTGGCGCAGGGTTTGCGAGGCGGTCTTCACGTCGGCCACGATGCGGCCCGAGAGCGCGCCGTTCTGCGCGATGTCCGCGCTGGCCCCGGCGTTCAGCGCGCCCGCGCTGATGGCGATGTCGCGCAGCGCGATGGCGCCGCGGTCGTACAGGCCCTGCGCCTTGAGCTCCACGAACTGCGTGCGCCCCGCGTGCTGGCGGCCGCCGGTCTGGATGACGCGGGAAAGGTCGATGTTTCCGAGCACCCCCTTGTGCACGGTGAAGCTGCCCTCCAGGCGCGCGCCGGCGGCGAGCGCGGCCGGGTCGGCGCCCGCCATCACGAACTTGCCCGAGCCCTCGGCCTTGCCCTCCGACAGCAGCGCCGGGGCGAATACGGCGGCGTTGATGCCGCGCACGGTGAGGGCGCCGTTCACTTCCCAGCGCGAGGTCCAGCGCACATTGGCGACGCCGCTCAGCGCGCCGTCGAGCACCGCCCCCCCCCACGAGGCGACCTCGAGGCTCTGGCTCGTGGCCTTGCCCTTCATGGCGAAGCTCGAGAGCGCCACTTCCGGGGCGAAGGGCACCGTGAAGCGCTCGGCGGTCACGTCGAACTCGACGGCCTGGCCCGCCGGCGTGAGGGTTCCGGCGAGCCCGTCGGGGCCGCGCAACCGCACGCTGCGCACCGCGCCGTCGGGGCCGAGCAGGGCCTCGGCCTCCAGCGGCGGCAGCGGCAAGGTGCCTTCGAGCTTCACGTCTTTCAGCACCACGCGCGCCACGGTGAACTGATCGCCGCGCGCACGCCCGAAGAGGGCGGCGCCGAGCGCCTGCTGCGGCACGGCCGCACCCTCCGCCTCAATGCGCCTGAACGCCTTGCGCTCGTCGAAGAAGGACCCGATTTCCGGATACGCGTTCGCACGCCGGATGCGCACCGCATCGCCGATGCGCACGCCCGAGAACGCAAGATGCGGCCCCCCGATCAGCGACAGCCGGCCGGATTCGATGCGCACGGGCGTGCCGAGCACCGCCGACGCGGTCTGCTCATAGCGCTCCATGGGCAGCGGGATCAAATGCAGCCCTGCAATGCCGGCGACCAGCAGCAGGAACAGCGTCATCGCGATGGGCCGGCCCCACTTGACCGGGGTGCGCCGCTTCGCCGGCCGGTACGGGACTGCCCCGGCCGGCG
>DATLGR010000461.1:0-4498 GCA_035540415.1 Burkholderiales bacterium
ACGTGCTCGACGCGAGCGGCAAGGTGCGCGCCTCGACCTACAGCTCAGGGCCCATCGGCCGCATTGAGCCCGCCGATGTGCTGCAGCTGATCGCGTTCTACGAGAAGCAGGCCCGCAAGTAGGAGCGCGCTGACCGATGTCATCGGCTCCGTCGGGACTGGTCCCGCGCCAGGGCCTCGTCACGCTGACCCACGTGCTCTACGGGCTGCACGCCTTCAGCGCCCTCACCGGCATCGTGAGCCCCGCGCTGATCGTCACCGCCTTCCTCACCGGCTGGCCGTCGATCATCGCGGTGATCGCCAACTACGTGAAGCGCTCCGATGTGCGCGGCACCTGGCTCGATTCGCACTTCTCGTGGCAGATCCGCACCTTCTGGTTCGCCCTGCTGTGGGTCGTGATTGGCGCGATTCTGTTCGCCACCCTGATCGGCATCCCCGCGGCCATCGTGGTGTGGATCGGCACCGGCCTGTGGGTGCTCTACCGCATCATCCGCGGCTGGCTCGCCCTGATGTCGCAGCAGCCCATGCCCGCCTGAGGGGACGCGCGCGCCGAATGGGAGGATACTGAGGTCTTCTGCAACGTCCCCGCGAGGCGCCCGATGGCCACCGAGCCCCAAGTCGTCGAGATCTTCAGCGATTACGTCTGACCCTGGTGCTATCTCAGTACCGTGCGTATTGAGCGGCTCAGGCAGGAGCACGGCGTGAAGCTGCGCTGGGTGCACTTTCCGCTGCACCCCGACACGCCGCAGGAAGGCAGGAGCCTGGAGGAGCTCTTCCGCGGCCGCGGCTACGACATCGACAAGATGCAGGCGCAGATGCGCGCGCGCATGGCCGCCGAGGGCCTGCCCTACGGCGACCGGCGCATGACCTACAACAGCCGCCTCGCGCAGGAGCTGGCGAAGTGGGCCGAGGCGCAGCCCGGCGGCGAGGCGATCCACGACGCGCTGTTCCGCGCCTACTTCGTCGACGGGCGCAACATCGGCGATGCAAAGGTGCTGGTCGAGATCGCGAAGAGCGTGGGGCTGGACGAGGCGCAGGCGCGCGAGGTGCTGGACAAGCGCACGCACAAGGCCGCGGTCGACGCCGACTGGGAGCAGTCGCGCCGCTACGGCGTCACCGGCGTGCCCACGTTCGTCGCCGGCGGCCAGGGCGTCGTCGGCGCGCAGCCCTACGAGGCGCTGGTCGAGCTGGTGAAGCAGGCTAGGCGCGCCGCGCCCTGAGGCGCTCGACGATCTTCTTCACCGCGAGCGGCACCACCGCGAGCGCGACGAACGTGCCGACCACGCCCAGCGAGAGCGCGTCGCCGGGCGATTCCAGCTCGGCAAGCCTGCGTCCGGCATTGGCGAAGAGCAGCGTACCGGCCAGCATGCCCGCCTGGCTCACCCAATAATAGGTGAGCACCGGCATGCGGGTGAGCCCCATGCCGACATTCACGAGAAGGAAAGGAATCGCCGGCACCAGCCGCACCATGAAAAGGTAGGCCGCACCGTCGCGCCGCACCCCTTCGTCCAGCTTCGCCAGGCGATGCGCGAAGCGGCGGCGTACCCAGTCGCCGAGCAGGTGGCGCGAGAGCAGGAAGGCGAGGGTGCGCCGATGGTGGAGGCGAACGAGACGAGGAGCGTCCCCAGCGCCACGCCGAAAATGGCGCCGGCGCCCATGGTGAGCACCGCGCCGCCGGGCACCGAGGTGGTCGCCACGGCCACGTAGACGAGAAAGAAGATGGCGGCAAAGGCCGCCGGTCGCTGGGCGTACAGCGCTTCGAGCTCGCGCTCGCGCGCCTGCAGGTTATCGAAGTCGAGATGCTCGTGGCCGCCGGCGAGAAAAAAGGCGGCGACCGCGGCAGCAAGGAGAGCGAGCAGCGCGATTTGCCGGGTCATGCCGCCTGACAGCAAGCGTTGCGCCACCTGTAAGCATCACAGCCGGCCGCGGTCTCTATATGATGAAGCGGGCGCCTGGAGGCAAGCGGGGCCCGCGCTGGCGGCACGGCCAGCCTTTCAATATGCTCGCCGTTTCGCCGTCCGCAAAGGAATCCCGACAATGAACCGCAGAGAAGTGCCCTCGCCGCGCCTCGAGCCGCTGCCGCCCGAGCGCACGCCGGAGCTGAAGGAGGCCTTCGAGCGCGCCGTCAAGGCGCTCGGCTTCGTCCCGAACAGCCTGCTCATCATGCAGCGCAAGCCCAAGCTGGTGAAGGCGTTCAGCCAACTCTCCGCGGCGGTGTGGGATCCGGACGGTGAAGTGGATCTCGGCTTCAAGCGGCTGCTCGCGCACGTGGCGAGCCGCGCCGCCGGCTGCCAGTACTGCATGGCGCACACCGCAGGCGGCGCGCTGCACCTGGGCGTCGACGAAGCCAAGGTGGCCGCCGTCTGGGAATACCGGACCAGCCCCCACTACAGCGAGGCCGAGCGCGTGGCGCTCGACTTCGCGCTCGCCGCCGCCTCCGTGCCCAACGACGTCACCGAAGACATGTTCGGCACGATGCGCCGGCATTGGACCGAAGGCCAGGTCGTCGAGATTGTCGCGGTCGTTTCCCTCTTCGGGTTTCTCAACCGCTGGAACGACACGATGGGCACGCCCCTCGAGGACGAGCCGATCGAGGTGGGAACGCGGCTGCTCGCCGAGCGCGGCTGGAGCCCCGGCAAGCACGCCCGCTGAGCGACACCCGCGACGCAGGCTCGACCTCGAAATCGCGCGCGGCGTCGGGGCGAGTGGCAGTGCAGTCCTGGCACCACTGCGTGCACGGGCAAGCGACCTGCAATTGCACGCGTCAGTCCAGCGTGTCGTTCAGCGACCAATCGTAGTCCAGGAACACGAGCGGCGCCTCGCCTCGCACGATGCGCGCGCGATCCCGCGGCAGCAATTTTCCTACACCGCGGCGGTCGTCGCGCGGCTCGATCCTGCCCGAGGCGCTGCTCAGCCCCCAGGCGGCGGCGGCCGCGCGACGCGGCTCCAAAGCCGGCGCACCACCACGATCGCCGCGACGATGGCGACGCCAATGATGGCGAAGCCGACGAAGTCGCCGGCCTGAAGCTGCCCGCCGGCGTAGGCCCAGACGAAGGAGAACGGCGCGATGCCGGCGAACGAGCCGAGCGCGAAGCGCCGGAAGGAGAGGTTCCGGAGCAGGCCGAGGGCGAAGCTCGCCACGTCGGTGGGGAACACCATCAGCAGGACGACGATGCCCCAGAAGCCGATATCCGGCGGCACGCGGCGCTCGAGGCGGTCGAGCGCCGCCAGCGAGACGAGGCGCTCGAGATAGCGCCGGCCGAAGCGCGCGATCTGGAAGGCGATCAAGGCGCCGGCCCACCACCCGGCGAGGTTCATGGCCGACGTGAGCTCGAAGCCGTACAGCCGCGACGCGAGCGGCACGAAGGGCAGCGACGACAGCGGCATCACCACCACCGCCGCGGCGAGCACCAGCACATAAACGACGCCGCCGGCGACGGGATGCGCCGCGATCCAGGCCTCGAGCGGGCCGAGGTCGATGCCGCGCTCCCAGAGGACGAGCACCACCGCGAGGCCGAGGGCCACGCCGGCCGCCACGGCGAGGCGGCCGCGGCTAAGGATGTGATACCGGCGTCTCAGCCGCGGTTTGCCACCGTATGTACCGTGGGAACCAACGAGCCGGCGAGCGTGACGTGCAGGTAGCAGGTGCCCGCCGCAATGGCGAGAAGCTCCTGCATCGTGCCCTCCTCGGCCGCGCCGTTGAGGAAAAGGTGCGTATCGACCGGCCCGGCGAGCGGCCCTCGCTGCACCAGGCGCGCCGCCGATACGCCGAGCTTGCGCGCCTCGATGTAGCGGGAGATCTGCGTGAGGTAGCAGAACGCGACGCCGGCCCAGGCGTACGCCAGCCCGGAAGGGGCGCGCCGCCCGAGGGCGTCCGCGACGAAGGTGAAGCGGCTTGCCGGGATGCCGGGAAAGGTGACGGCGTTGCGCACGAGACCGTCCTCGAGCACCCCTTCGACGCGCGAGGCGAAGCGCAGCCCGCCGGTGGAGACCGGCATGCTGAAGATCTTGGCCTCGGGATCGAGCGGCTCCTTGCCGATGAGCGGCGGCCGCGGCTCGTGCAACGCCTGCGGCGCGCCGCCGTGCTTGAGAAAGGGATCCTCCTCGTCCGGCGCCGCGGAGGACGCCACACCGGTGACGGACCGGCGCCGGCCGTTCACGTACAAGGCGAAAGTGTTGGCGAGCGGCGTGCGCATCGCCTGGTGCAGCGGCGAGGCGTCGAGCGCCGCCGGGTCCTGCGCTTCGCCCAGGCGGATCTCGGGCGCGAAGGCCTCGCCGCGCGCACGCCCCTGCGCGAAGGAGCCGGACACCGCGTAGCCGAAATCGATGGTCATGGTGCCGCGCGCGCCGGCGCGGTGCGCAAGCTCGGCGTGCACGCCCGCCGCCCAGTGCATGAGCGGCGCCGGCGCGGTGTCGGTGCCGCGCAGGTAGGCGCCCTCGTCGCTCGCGAGGCACCAGCTCCCGCCGGCGGCGCCGAGGTGGGCGAGCGCGAGCTTGCG
>DATLGR010000462.1:0-16248 GCA_035540415.1 Burkholderiales bacterium
ACCGCGAGGCGCGCCGGCACTTCGACACCCCGGACTACGTGGAGCTCGTCGTCACCGCCGGGTTCTACGCCATGGTCGCGCGCGTGCTCGACGGCCTCGGCGTCGAGCTCGAGCCCGACTTCCGCGACCACGCCCCGAAGCTGCCTTGAGCCGCAGGCGACTCCTCCGCGGCCGCAGGCGACTCAGCCGCGGCCAATCGGCGACTCCTCCGTGAGCGAGCCCGGCACGCCGGGCGCCGCCTTGCCGGTCCGCACGCGGACCTACCGCTATTACGACCTGGTGATGGCGGCCTTCGTCACGGTGCTGATCTGCTCAAACCTGATCGGCCCGGCGAAGATCGTGCAGTTCGACGGCTGGCCGGCCTTCGGCGCGGGCGTGCTCTTCTTCCCGATCTCCTACATCTTCGGCGACATCCTCACCGAGGTGTACGGCTATGCGCGCGCGCGGCGCGTGATCTGGGCGGGCTTCGCCGGCCTCGCCTTCGCTTCCTTCATGGCCTACGTGGTGGTGGCGCTGCCGCCGGCGCCGTTCTGGGAGAACCAGGCCGCCTACGAGACCGCCTTCGGCATCACCTGGCGCATCGCCGCCGCCTCGATGTTCGCCTACTTCTGCGGCGAGTTCGTCAACTCGTTCGTGCTGGCGAAGATGAAGCTCCTCACCAAGGGCAAGTGGCTCTGGACCCGCACCATCGGCTCCACCCTCGCCGGCGAAGCCGTCGACTCCGCGCTCTTCTACCCGCTCGCCTTCTACAACTCCGGCATCATCCCCAACGAGCAGCTCCCCGCCATCATGGCGGCCCAGTTCGTCCTCAAGTGCAGCGTCGAGGCCGCCTTCACCCCGCTCACCTACAAGATCGTCGGCTTCCTCAAGCGCGCCGAGCAGGAAGACTTCTACGATCGCAACACCAACTTCACGCCCTTCAGCCTCAAGACCTAATTCGGGGTCAGACCCCAATTCGGGGGCCAGATCCCGTCGCGAAGGGAAGGATGACCATCACCGTTACTACGGGAGGCGGGTGACGTGCCCGATGCGCGGTCGGGCTTCTACGCAGCCATGCATCGTTCCGCGAGTCGGTAGGGTGGCCGACTTTTCGAGAGAACTGTTCTCCCTAACCGTCTTGCCGCTTGGCTAGGAAAAATCGCCACCGAAGCCGTCTGCCAAGCATCAAAACTGCTGCAGAAACAGCAAACGCGAACGCGGCGTTAGCGACAAATGCGATTGGTGCGAAAGGGTCCCAAAAACCGAGCTCAACACGAGCTGCACCAACAACTATTGCCCCAACAATGAGCGCTGAACCAAGTGTCACGAAGATTGCGAGCTTAGTCGTGAACAAGAGTAGCACAGTGACTAGTGCGGCCAACAGTGCAATCCCCGCGTATACAAGTATTTGCTCCATTTGTTACCTGCTAGGGTTACAGCGACAGGACGCGCGCGCGTTGTCAAAGGCTCTTTGCGCGCTTTGGGTGTGCATCGCCCCTTGATAGCCAAGTGCTAGCGATTCGCATACAAACTTGATTGCTGCCCAGCGATTTGCGCATTGCCTCATCGTGCAAGCGTTGAACTCTCTGTCGCAGCTGTCTTTGGAGGGCAAGTGCTTACAGTCATCATAGCAATCATCGTGTTCTTGGCAGCATGGAAGAAAGAACGTGTTCGGGGTTGTCCGTTCGCCGATTGTTCCAGTGCCGCACGTCCGCATAAGCCCAAAGAAGTCAATCGCATTTAGTGGATCACCTTTTACGTAAGTGAAAGTGTTGATTCCACCAGCGAGGCCGATGGGGTCTGATTGAATGTAACGGCCGATCGCCGGGTCGAAGTCACGATAGAAGTTGTAGTGCAGGTTCGTTTCCTTATCGAAGTACTGACCGGGAAACCGTAGCGGCACATCAAAGGTGCCAATACCGGTCGGATTTGAATCCGGTACGTTGTTTCCAAATAATTCCTGCATGTCCCATCTCCATACCGGCGCGCCGGTTGCATCGGCGATCAGTCGAGGCGTGTTGAGATGATCGACATGAATGAAGTAAAGCTTCGCCTGAGCCGCTGCTGCCACCGTAACGCTGATACTCGATGAGATGACCGCGGCGCCGAGGTCGTCGGTGGCGCGGGCGGTGAGGATGTAGGTGCCCTGCGGGACGCCGGTCCAGAGGATGGCGTAGGGCGGCGTGGTGAGGGTGGCGATCAGGGTGCTGCCGGAGAAGAACTCGATCTGGGCGATGCTGCCGTCGAAGTCGGAGGCCTCCGCGGATAGGGCGATGCTCGCCGGGGCGTTGAGGCTTGCGTTCGGCGCGGGGCTGGTGAGGGCGATGACGGGCGGGGCGTTGACGCGCACGTCGATGGTGGCGGAGCTGGCGGTGGCGCCGTCGTTGTCGGTGGCGACGGCGCGAAGCGCGTACCTGCCTGGGCCGACGTTGGGCCAGGTGAAGGCGTGCGGTTCGCTGGTGGAGGAGCCGAGGAGGGTGGCGCCGGTGTAGAAGTCGACTCTGGCGATGGCGCCGTCGGCATCGCTGGCGCTCGCGGTGAGCGTGAAGGTGGCGGGCGCGGTGACGAGGGCGCCGGCGGCGGGACTCTGGAGGGCGACGCTCGGCGGGGCGTTCACGCGGACGGCGACCGGCGCGCTCGCGGCCTGGGCGCCGCGGTCGTCGGTGGCGACGGCGGCGAAGCTGTAGGTGCCGGGTGCAGCGTCTGGAATTTCGATGCGGTAGGGCGCGGCGGTGGCGGTGCCGAGGTGCGTCGCGCCGCTGTAGAAGTCGACCCGCGCGATGGTGCCGTCAGGATCGCTCGCCGCCGCGGTGACGGCGAAGGTGCCGGGCGCGAGGACGGCGCCGCTCGCGGGGCTCGTGATGGCGATGCTCGGCGGCGCGTTGACGACGATCTGCACGGGGTCGGAGGTGTCGACGTCGCCGCTGGTGTTCGTGCCGCGCGCGGTGAGGCTGTAGCTGCCGTAGGGCACGGCGCTCCACTGCACGCTGTATTGCGAGCCGGAGACGGGCGCGGTGGCCACGCCGATCAGCGTCGCGCCGGCGAAGAACTCGACCTTCTCGATGGGATGGTTCGGCACCGTGGCGACGGCGGTGGCGCTCAGCGTGATGACGGCCGGCGCGGTGAGGACGGTGCCGGCGGCGGGCGCATCGAGGGTGACGGCGAGCTTGTCTTTCTTCTCGAGCGCCGCGGCTTTCCTGGCGAAGCCGAGGTCGGATTGCGCGTGCGCGTGGGTGAGCGCGGCAAGGAGGAGCAGGGCGAGAAGCCTCGCCCGGCCTTGCGCATTCCCCCGCTGCGCTTGAACCACGCCGCGCCTCCCCAGGGCGTCGATGGTCCGCGCAGTGTTGATAGCGCCCGGCGCGCTGTCAACGCGGGACGCGCAGTTTCGGACAGCCGGATCAACCGCGGCGCCGGAGGGCGCCGGAAATCAGGGTACGTCCCCCTTTTTGAGGGCGGCGAGCAGGCGCTGGAGGCGGGTGCGGGTGGCGCTGGGGACGTCGTCGAGGAGGAAGCGGCCGTCGACTTCGACGAAGTACTGGCCGGTAAGCTGGCGCTCGGCTTCGCCGAGCTCCCAGACGAGCAGGCGGTGCCGCTCGATGGCGGCTTCGAGCACCAGGCGGTTCGCGGGAACGAAGTAGCGCGAGAAGAGGCGCTTGAACTCGTCGTCGCCGACGGAGTCGCGGAAGTTGCGCAGCACTTCCAGCCGCCGCTGCGGCGCATTGGAGAGCGCGGCCGCGGCCTCGATTTCGCCCGCGGCGAGATGGCCGAGCAGCGCGAGCGCCGCGGGGTGCGCGCTCTCGGCGGGTGCGGTGACGACGCGGTAGCGGAGCTGCTCGCCATTGGCGAGCTCGATCGTGCGCTCCTCCGCCAGCGCCGGCGCGCCCGCCAGCAGCAGCGCGAGCGCAAGGCCCCGGACGCCGGCCCGCAGCTTCAGCACCGGGGCATCACGCCGCGGCGCGGACGGGGGCGGGGGCGGCGGCGCCGAAGCGCGCGAGGAGCTCGTCGCGCTTCTTGCGCGCGGCTTCGACGTTGCGGCGCTTGATGTGGCCGAAGCCGCGCATCTCCTCGGGGATCGCCGCGATCTGCACGGCGAGGGCGTGGTTCTGCGCCTCCAGCCCGGCGAGCAGCCGCTCCACGGTCTGCTCGTACTCGCCGATGAGCGCGCGCTCCATGCGGCGCTCCTCGGTGTAGCCGAAGGGGTCGAGCGCGGTGCCGCGCAGGAACCGGAGCGACTTCAGCACCCGGAACACCGGCAGCATCCACGCGCCGAAGGTCATCTTGCGCGGCTCGCCGCTCACCGGGTCGCGGCGCGCGAGGAGCGGCGGCGCGAGGTGGAACACCACCTTGTAGTCGCCCTCGAACATGCCGGCGATCTTCTTCTCGAGCTCGCCGCCCGCGTGCAGGCGCGCCACCTCGTACTCGTCCTTGTAGGCGAGCAGGCGGTGGTAGCTGCGCGCGACGGCCTCGGCGAGCCGGGTGGAGCCGGCCTTCTCGAGCTCGACCGCGCGCACCTTGTCGACGAGGGCGCGGTAGCGGGCGCCGAGCGCGGCGCCCTGGTAGTCGGTCAGGAACTTCACGCGCCGCTCGACGAGCTCGTCGAGGTCGCGCGAGAGGTGCTCGCCGATCGGGATCACCTCGGCCGGCAGCGCGATGCGCCGCACGCGCTCGAGATCCACCGCGGCGCGCCGGCCCCAGCGGAAGCTCTGCTGGTTGAATTCCACCGAGACGCCGTTCAGCTCGATCGCGCGCTCGAGCGCCTGCGCGCTGAGCGGCACCCAGCCCTTCTGGTAGGCGTAGCCCAGCATGAACATGTTGGTTGCGATGGCATCGCCCATCAGCGCGGTGGCGAGCTCGGCCGCGGGCACGAGGTCGGCCTGCGCGCAGGTCTCGCGGATGTCGCGCTCCAGATCCGTGCCCGGCAGCTGCCAGTTCGGGTTCTTCACGAACTCCGCGGTCGGGGTGGGCGTGGCGTTCACCAGGGCGCGCGTGCGCTCGCGCGCCATCCGGGCAACCGCATCGGTGCTTGCGGTGACGACGAGGTCGCAGCCCAGCACGAGGTCCGCGCCGCCGGTGTCCAGACGCGTCGCATGCAGGTCCTCCGGCCGCGGCGCCACCTGCACGTGGGACATCACCGCGCCGTACTTCTGCGCAAGGCCCGACATGTCGAGCACGCTCACGCCCTTGCCCTCGAGGTGCGCCGCCATGCCGACGATCTGCCCGATGGTGATGACCCCGGTGCCGCCGATGCCGGTGACGAGGATGCCGTAGGGCGCGGCGAGCGCCGGCGCCGCCGGCTCGGGCAGCGCGAAGTCCTCGGCGCTCTTTGCCGCGGTCTTGCCCTTGCGCAGGCGCCCGCCTTCCACCGTCACGAAGCTCGGGCAGAAGCCCTTGAGGCAGGAGTAGTCCTTGTTGCACGAGGACTGGTTGATCTTGCGCTTGCGGCCGTACTCGGTCTCGAGGGGCTCGACCGAGAGGCAGTTCGACTTGGCGCTGCAGTCGCCGCAGCCTTCGCACACCATCTCGTTGATGACGACGCGGCGCGCCGGATCGGGGAAGGCGTTGCGCTTGCGCCGGCGGCGCTTCTCGGAGGCGCAGGTCTGGTCGTAGATGATGGCCGACACGCCCGGCTGCTCGCGCAGCTCGCGCTGCACGCGGTCGAGCTCGTCGCGGTGGCGCACCGTGACGCCCGGGGCCCAGTCGGTCCCGCGCGGATACTTCTCCGGCTCGTCGGTGACTACCACGATGGGCCGCACGCCCTCGGCGGCGATCTGCCGCGAGATCGACGCCGGGTCGAGCGGGCCGTCGTGGCGCTGCCCGCCGGTCATCGCCACCGCGTCGTTGTAGAGGATCTTGTAGGTCATGTTGACCCTGGCGGCCACCGCGGCGCGGATCGCGAGCAGGCCCGAGTGGAAGTAGGTGCCGTCGCCGATGTTGGCGAAGATGTGCTTTTCCTCGGTGAAGGGCGCCTGCCCCACCCAGGGCACGCCTTCGGCGCCCATGTGGGTGAAGGTGGCGGTGTTGCGGTCCATCCACTGCGCCATGAAGTGGCAGCCGATGCCGGCCACCGCGCGGCTGCCCTCGGGCACGCGCGTGGAGGTGTTGTGCGGGCAGCCGGAGCAGAAGTAGGGCTGGCGAACGGCGCTGACGCGCGGCTTGGCGAGCAGCTTGTCCTTGAAATCGAGGAAGGCGAGCCGCTCGCGAAACTGAGAACCGAGACTTTCATGTAAACCCAACTTCGTCAGTCGCTGCGCGATCACGCGCGCCACCATGGCCGGCGAGTGCTCGTAGTGCGCCGGCAGCAGCCACGCGCCGGCGGGCTGGCCTTCGTGGCGGCTCCATTCGCCGTTGTCGTCGAACTTGCCGACCACGCGCGGCGCGCGCACGCCTTCCTTCCAGTTGTAGAGCTCCTCCTTGATCTGGTACTCGATGAGCTGGCGCTTCTCCTCCACCACCAGGATCTCCTCCAGGCCCAGGGCGAAGCGGCGCGCGCCGTGCGGCTCGAGCGGCCAGCTCATCGCCACCTTGTAGACGCGGATGCCGAGCTCGCGCGCCACCGCTTCGGTGATGCCGAGATCGGCGAGCGCCTGCATCACGTCGCCGAAGGATTTGCCGGTGGTGACGATGCCCAGGCGCGCCCGCGGCGAGTCCCACACGATGCGGTCGAGCGCGTTGGCGCGCGCGTAGGCGAGGGCGGCGTACACCTTGTAGTCGAGGATGCGCGCTTCCTGCTCGAGGATGCCGTCGGGCCAGCGGATGTTGAGCCCGCCGGGGGGCATCGCGAAATCCTCGGGGAGCCGGATCTGCACCCGGTCGGGGTCGACCAGCACGGAGGCGCCGGACTCCACCACGTCGGTCACGCACTTGAAGCCGATCCAGCACCCGGAGAAGCGGCTCATGGCGTAGCCGTGCAGGCCGAGGTCGAGGTAGTCCTGCACGCTCGCGGGGTTGAGCACCGGGATCAGGCAGGCCTTGAGGATGTGCTCCGACTGGTGCGGCAGCGTGGAGCTCTTCGCCGCGTGATCATCGCCGGCGAGCACGAGCACGCCGCCGTGCTTGGCGGTGCCCGCGGCGTTGGCGTGCTTGAAGACATCGCCGCTGCGGTCCACGCCCGGGCCCTTGCCGTACCACATCGCGAACACGCCATCGACCTTCGCCTTGGGGAAGAGGTTCACCTGCTGCGTGCCCCAGATGGCGGTGGCGGCGAGGTCCTCGTTCACGCCGGGCTGGAAGCGGATGTGGTGCTGCTCGAGGTGCTTCTGCGCGCGCCACAGCGCCTGGTCGAGACCGCCGAGCGGCGAGCCGCGATAGCCGGACACGAAGCCCGCCGTCTCGAGCCCGGCGCGCTGGTCGCGCAGCCGCTGCAGCATCAGCAGCCGGATCAGCGCCTGGGTGCCGGTGAGGAACACGCGGCCGCGCTCGACCGTGTACTTGTCTTCCAGGGTGGCGTTGGCTAGGTCCATGGGTGCCCCATCTTACGACCCCGGCTGGGCGACGGCGGTTCTTCCCTTGATCCGCGGCTTGATGGCGCGCGGCTCGTCCCAGAAGGGCTCCGGCCCGAACGAGGCGGCGAGGAAGTCGATGAACGCCCGGGTCTTGGCCGGCAGGTGCCGCCGGTGGGGATACACCGCGTAGATGGCCACCCCGGTGTCGAAGCTGTAGCCCGGCAGCAGCGTGACGAGCGATCCGTCCTCCAGGTGGCGACGCACGTCCCAGGTCGATTTCAGCGCGATGCCCAGCCCCGCGAGCGCCCATTCGCGCAGCACTTCCCAGTTGTCGCAGCTGTAGCGGCCGGTGACGCGCACCGCGCCGGGCTTGCCCGCCGGATCGCGGTACTCCCAGGTCGCCGCGAAATCCCCTGCGAGCAGGCAGTTATGGTGCGCGAGATCCGCGGGCGTGCGCGGCTTGCCCTGGCGGCGCAGGTACTCGGGACTCGCGCAGAGCACGCGGCGATTGGGCGCGAGCTTGCGTGCGGCGAGCGAGGAGTCCTGCAGGTGCGCGATGCGCACGCCGACGTCGAAGCCTTCCTCGATCAGGTTCACCGTGCGGTCGGACAGGCTCAGCGCGAGCTGCACCGCCGGGTAGCGCGCGGCGAACTGTGGCACGAGCGGCGCGACGTACTGGTTGCCGAACGAGGCCGGGAGCGCCACGCGCAACACCCCTTGCGGCTCCTGGCGGCCGGCCGAGACCGCGGCGTCGGCGCGCTCGAGCTCATCCAGGACCCTCACGCAGCTTTCGTAGTAGCCCGCGCCTTCGTCGGTGAGGTGCAGGCGACGCGTGGTGCGGTGCAGCAACCGCACGCCAAGCCGCGCCTCGAGCGCGGCCAGGCGCCGGCTCACCATGGCCGGCGACAGGTTCAACTCGCGCGCGGCCGCGGAAAGGCTGCCGCTCGCGACGACCCGGGTGAACGCAGCGATTTCGCCGAGGGTGTCCATCTTTGCATTATATGCAAAGGTGTTTTTAATTCCGCCGCCATTGCCACCGGGCCAGTAAAAGGCCTATAGTTGTTGCAACGCAGCACAGCAACCTCGTGCCTCCTCCTCCTCCTCCTCTGGCACAGGTGGCTCAAGGGCAGGCCCCAAAAGGGTCTGCCCTTATTTTTTGGTCATTCGGTAATTCGGGGTCAGGGTCGTAATTCGACTTCTTCTCCGCCGGGCGCGAATTACGACCCTGACCCCGATTCGATGGCCGCCCACATCTCGCGGTCGCGCTTGGCGGTCCAGATGCGCGGATGCGCGATGCCGCTCGCCTCGTCGTAGGCGCGCGACACGTCGAAGGGCATGCAGTGCTCGTAGATCGGGTACTTGGCGTAGGTGGGGTCCATGCGCTTGCGCGCCATGGCGTAGACCTCCTTCAGCGATTTGCCCGCCTTGACGCCGCGCCGGGCGCACTCGTAGAGCCCGCGCACGAACTCCTGCGTGTAGTCGATGGCGCGCTCGCACGCCGCCGGGGTGGTGAGCGCCGGCCCGCGGCCCGGGACGAGCGCCTGCGGCTTGAGCGCGCGCAGCCGCTCGAGGGTCCGCGGCCACGCCTCGAGATGCGCATCGCCCGTGTACACGCCGGCCTCGTACTCGACCAGGTCGCCCGAGAAGAGCACCCGCTGCGAAGGCACCCACACGATGGTGTCGCCCGCGGTGTGCCCGGCGCCGGCGTGGAGGATGCGCACTTCCAGGCTGCCCATCATCACGGTGAGCTCGTCCTTGAAGGTGATGGTCGGCCAGGTGAGCCCGGGAATGGTCTCGGCGCCGCGGAACAGGCGCGGAAAGCGCCCGATCTCGCTCTTCATGTCCTGCGCGCCGCGCTCGCGGATGAGCTCGCGCGTCGCCGCGCTCGCGATGATCTCGCGCGGCTTGTAGGCCGAGGCGCCCAGCACGCGCACCGCATGATAGTGCGTGAGCACGACGTGCTTCACCGGCTTGTCGGTGACCCCGCGGATGCGGCGCAGCACCTCGCGCGCCATGAGCGGCGTGGCCTGCGCATCGATGACCATCACGCCGTCGTCGCCGACGATCACGCCGGTGTTCGGGTCGCCCTCGGCGGTGAACGCGTAGCAGCTCTTCGAGAGCTTGCTGAAGGAAATCTTCTTGGGCTTGAGATCGCCCTGGGAGGCAAAGGTCTTCGGCATGTCTTAAAGTTTAGCCGATGCCCTCCTACAGCCGCGCCAATCCCAGCCCGCGCTACCGCGAGCTCACCGGCCTGTACCGGCGCATGCACCTCGAAGGCGACGCGCGGCTCGGCCTCGCGGCGGCGAAGACTTTCCCCGGCGTGAGCCTCTTCCCGCACCTCGCGCGCATCAAGCGCCTCATCGACCTGACGGGCGCGAAGACGATCCTCGATTACGGGGCCGGCAAGGGCCTGCAGTATCGGCCCAGCCGCATCGTCATCGACGGCCGGCAGGTCGCCGATGGCGTCGCCGAATACTGGGGGGTGGACGAGGTGCGTTGCTACGACCCCGGGTTCGCGCCGCACAGCACGTTGCCGCAGGAGACCTTCGACGGCGTGGTGAGCACCGACGTCCTCGAGCATTGCCCCGAAGAGGACCTCGGCTGGATCCTCGACGAGATCTTCGGCTACGCGGAGCGCTTCGTGTTCCTGAACGTCGCCTGCTTTCCGGCGCGCAAGACGCTGCCCAACGGGGAGAACGCGCACGTCACGCAGCGCTCTCCCGAATGGTGGCGCGCGCTGGTCGCCGCGCACGCCACCACCGAGTGGGAGCTGCATGCCGCCCACAAGGACGGGCAGGACAAGGTGACAGAAACGGTCTTCAGCGGCTAGCCGAAGCGCCCGGCGAGCGCCTGCCGCACCTGCGCGAGCACCGGCGGCCAGTCCCCATAGCGCGGTTGGCGGAAGATGCGCACCGACGGGTACCACAGCATGCGCTCGCCGCCCATCGCGTAGCGCCATTCGGGCATGAAGGGCGCCATGACCAGGACGTCCTTGCCCAAGGCGCCCGCGAGATGCACGGTGGTGTTGCACACGCTCACCACCACGTCCAGCGCGGCGATCAGCGCCGCGAGCTCGTCCAGGTCCTGCGTCACGTTCGGAAACTCGCGCAGCGGCGAGCCGCTCGCGCCGTGCTGCAGCGAAACCCACTGCAGACCCGGTATCGCCAGCAGCGGCGCCAGGTGCTCGACGCGCATCGAGCGCCGCGCGCGCCCGGTGGTCTGCACGCCGCCGATCCAGGACGCGCCGGCGTGCGGGCCGGGGCCGAGCCGCGCCTTCCACGCCGCGACCTTCTCGGGGTCCGGCGCGAGGTAGCCGCGCCGCGGCGGGAAATCGGAGAGCTGCCGGCGCAGCCAGCGGCCCACGCTCCCCGCGGCCGCGACGGCCTCGATGCCCTCCAGCGCCCGACCGTGATCGGCCTGCTCGCCCTGCGGCGCGGCGAGCACGCGATACTCGGGGAAGGAGCGGGCGAAGAGCGCCTCCAGCCGCGGATCGCACAGCAGCCGCACCTGCCGCGAGCGAACGCCCAGCTCCGCGAGCATTGAAGCGAACATGATCTCGTCGCCCAGCCCCTGCTCGCCGTAGATCAGGACCGGGACGTCGGACCGGCCGTCCCAGGCGGGCAGGGGCGCGAATGGAAGATGCTTCTCGCGCTGATCGGGCACCTGCTTTCTCGCCTCGTAGCGCTCCCACGCGCTCGGCAGGTTGCCTTCGACGAAGTCGAGCAGCGCCTCGCCCAGAACGGCGCGGGGGCTCGCCCCGGACGCCTGCGCCTTGCGAAACCACCGCCGCGCCCCCGCGAGATCGCCGTCCACTTCGTAGACGAGCGTGCCGAGGTCGAGCGCGACCTTCGCGTCGTCGGGCGCCTCCCGGGCGATCGCCTCGAAGAGGGCGCGCGCTTCCTCGAGCTTGCCGAGGTCCTTGAGGATCAGCCCCAGGTTGCCCCGATAGGGCACCGACTCCGGCTGCAGGCGGATCGCCTCGCGTGCGTGGCGCTCCGCCTCCTCGAGCCGCCCGAGCCCCCAGAGCGCGGCGGCAAGGTTGCCCTGGCCGGTATGCAGCGCAGGGTCGAGCTCCACCGCGCGGCGCGCCGCCTTTTCGGCCAGCTCTTCCCACCACGGATGCAACACGCCCGAAATTGCCGCATGGATCTCGGCGGAGGCGGGGTCGAGCTGGAGCGCGGCGTCGGCGGCCGCGACGGCGCCGTGACGGTCCCCCGCCTTTGCCAGCAGCTTCGCCAGCGTAATGTGGAGCTCCGGCTGCCCGGGCGCCGTGGCGGCCGCCGCGCGTGCGCGGTCGATGGCGCGCGGAAGGTCCGCCGCCTCGAGGGCAAGCGCCTCCTGCTGCAGCGCGCGTGCCTTTGCGTGCGCCTTCGCCGCGGGATCGGGAAATGGCTCGTCGGGGAGCCGCCAGCGCAGCGCGCGGGGCAGCATGTTTCGTATGCGAAGCACGAGCGCGCGCTGGAAGGCGCGACGCCCTTCGCTCAACCGGCCCTGCGCCCGCAGGGCGGCCCCCAGGTTGGCATGGGCGATGGCATGGCCGCGCTCGAGCGCGATGGCGCGGCGAAAGCTCTGCTCGGCCTCCGCGTGCCAGCCCTTCTGGAAGTAGGCGGTGCCCAGATCGTTGTGGACGGGGGCGAGCTTGTCGTCCATGCGCAACGCCCGCCGGAAGGCGGTGATCGCGCCGTCGATCTTTCCTTCGTCCAGCAACGCGTTGCCGCGCCGATGCCAGCCCGGCGCGTCCTGCGGCGCTTGCTCCCGGGCCGTTTGCGCCGGGACGCGTCTACTCTTCTTGGTCAAGGGCGAGGCCGCCGAACGAGCGGTGACGATATACTTTAGGGGAATCTCTCCCCATAAGGAAGCTCGCATGAGCGAGCCGGCACGAGCGGTCAAGATCCGGATCGGCGACGTCCTGGTCGCTCACAAGCTCATTACCGCAGCTCAGCTCGCGCAGGCCCTGGAGCAGCAAAAGCGCACCGGCCGCAAGCTCGGGCGCATCCTCGTGGATGGGGGGCTGTGCAGCGAGGAGCAGATCGCCCAGGCGCTCGCGCGGCAGCTCGGCATTCCGTACGTGAACCTGAAGTTCCAGCACGTCGACCATGCGCTGGTGCGCCGGCTGCCCGAGGCGCTGGCGCGGCGCTTCCGCGCCATCGTGCTCGAGGACCGCGGCGGCAAATACCTCGTCGGCATGGCCGATCCCTCGGACCTCATCGCGCACGACGAGCTGCGGCGCGCGCTGAAGCGGCCGGTGGACACCGCCGCGGTGAGCGAGGAGCAGCTCTTGCAGGCGGTGGACCGGATCTACCGGCGCACCGAGGAGATCAGCGGGCTCGCGCGGGCGCTCGAGCAGGACCTCGGCGGCGATGCCTACGTCGACTTCGGCGCCCTCGGCGCCGCGGTCGGGGCGGAGGACGCGCCGGTGGTGCGCCTGCTGCAGACGGTGTTCGAGGACGCGGTGCAGGCCAACGCCTCGGACGTGCACATCGAGCCGCAGGAGCGCAGCGTCCACATCCGCTTTCGCATCGACGGGGTGCTGCAGAAGCAGCTCGAGGCCGACACCAGGACCGGGCCGGCGATCGTGCTGCGCCTGAAGCTGATGGCCGGGCTTGACATCTCCGAGAAGCGCCATCCGCAGGACGGCCGCTTCAACGTCCGCGTGCGCGAGCAGCCGGTCGACGTGCGCCTGTCCACGATGCCGGTGCAGTACGGCGAGTCCGTGGTGATGCGCCTGCTCAGCCGCAACGCGGGCCTGCTTTCGCTCGACGGCGTCGGCATGCCCGCCGGCATGCTCGAGCGCTTCCGGCGGGTGCTCGCGCGCACCAACGGCATGGTGCTCGTCACCGGGCCCACGGGCAGCGGCAAGACCACCACGCTCTACGCCGCGCTCGCCGAGATCAACTCGGTGGAGAAGAAGATCATCACCGTCGAGGACCCGGTCGAGTACCGCCTGCCGGGCATCAACCAGGTGCAGGTGAACGAGAAAATCGACCTCAAGTTCAGCACCGTGCTGCGCTCGGCGCTGCGCCAGGACCCCGACATCATCCTCGTGGGCGAGATGCGCGACGAGGAGACCGCCACCATCGGCCTGCGCGCCGCGCTCACCGGGCACCTGGTGCTCTCGACGCTCCATACCAAGGA
Source organism: Burkholderiales bacterium (assembly GCA_035540415.1). Taxonomy (GTDB): domain Bacteria; phylum Pseudomonadota; class Gammaproteobacteria; order Burkholderiales; family SG8-39; genus SCGC-AG-212-J23. Next base: position 13,557 of record DATLGR010000462.1, read on the forward strand.
CGCCGCCACCACGCCGATCCGCCTGATCGACATGGGCGCGCCCTACTACATGGTGGGGACCTCGCTCAACGCGGTGATCGCGCAGCGCCTGGTGCGGCTCAACTGCGAGAGCTGCGCCGAGCCGGCGCAGCTCTCGGCGCAGGAGCGGGCGTGGCTCGGCTCGCAATACGGGCTGCAGGACGCCGGCCCCGGGTTCAAGCGCGGGCGCGGCTGCTCCCACTGCAACGGCACCGGGCTCCTGGGGCGCACCGGCATCTACGAGATGCTCGAGATGTCGCCCGCGATGATCGCCGCCCTCAACCGCAACCAGGCGAACGAGTTCGCGGTGCTCGCCGAGGAGGCGACCCGCGGGCAGTCCTTGAAGCAGCATGCGCTGGAGCTGGCGCTGGCGGGGCGCTCGCCGGTGTCGGAGGTGGTCCGCGTGGCGAGCGAGCTGGGCGAATAGTGCCTTCCTTCGCCTACACCGGGCGCAACGCGCGCGGCGAGCTCATCAAGGGCAGCCTCGAGGGCCAGGACAGCGGCGCCGTGGCCGACCAGCTGCTCTCCACCGGCATCACCCCGGTCGACATCCGCCAGGCCGGCGCCAGCGCCGCGGCGCCGTCCGCCGCGCCGGCGCCCGGCGTGGGCGAGTGGTTCAGCCGCCTGTTCGCCGCGCCGGTGACCCTCGTCGACCTGATGCTGTTTTCGCGCCAGATGTACACGCTGCTCAAGGCCGGCGTGCCGATCATGCGCGCGCTCGCGGGCCTGGAGGAGTCGATGATCAATCCGGCCTTCAAGGCCGTGGTCGCCGACCTGCGCACGAGCCTGGACAGCGGCCGCGAGCTCTCCGCCGCGATGCGCCGCCATCCGAAGGTGTTCTCGAACTTCTACATCAGCCTCGTCCGGGTCGGCGAGAGCACCGGGCTGCTGCAGGACGTGTTCCTGCGCCTGTACGAGCACCTGGAATTCGAGAAGGAAATCCGCGAGCGCATCAAGTCGGCGCTGCGCTACCCGCTGTTCGTGATCGCGGCAATGGTCGTGGCCATCGCGGTGATCAACGTGGTCGTGATCCCGGCATTCGCCAAGCTCTTCCAGGGCTTCAACGCGCCGCTGCCGTTCATGACGCAGGTTCTCATCGGCGCCTCGAACTTCACGCTGAGCTACTGGCCGCTGCTGCTGCTCGCCGCGGCGGGCGCCGCGCTCGGCTTTCGCGCCTGGAAGGCGACGCCGGCCGGGCGCTACGCCTGGGACCGGCTGAAGCTGCGCCTGCCGGTGGCCGGGCCCATCATCAACAAGGCGACGCTCGCGCGCTTCGCGCGCAGCTTTGCGCTCTCGCTGCGCAGCGGGGTGCCCGTGGTGCAGGGGCTGAGCTCGGTGGCGGGCGTCGCGGACAACGACTACATCGCCTCGCGGATCGAGAAGATGCGCGAGGGCGTGGAGCGCGGGGAAAGCGTGCTGCGGACCGCCGCGCACGCCGGCGTCTTCACGCCCGTCGTGCTGCAGATGATCGCCGTGGGCGACGAGACCGGGGAGCTCGACGACCTGATGCAGGAAGTGGCGGCGCTCTACGAGCGCGAGGTCGACTACGAGATCAAGACGCTGGCCGCCCAGATCGAGCCGATCCTCATCGTGTTCCTGGGCGCCATCGTGCTGGTCCTTGCGCTGGGGGTGTTCCTGCCCATCTGGGACCTCTCGCAGGTGGCGATCAAGCGTTGAGGCCCCGCGGCTTCACGCTCTTCGAGCTGGTCGTCGTGGTCTGCATCGTGGCGCTGCTGTTCGGGGTAGCGCTGGAGCGCCTGCAGCGCGTGCAGGAGCTGGGCGAGCGCACGGCCATGGAACAGAACCTTGCCGCGATCAATGTTGCGCTGGCCTATAAATTCGCCGCGTTGCTCGTGCAGGGCCGGGGAGCCATGATTGAAAAGGAAGTGGGCGCTAACCCCATTGATCTGCTGGCGCGGCCGCCGGAAAACTACCTGGGCGAATTCGACGGACCGCCGGGCTTGGCGCCCGCGCGCAGCTGGTACTACGACCGCCAGACGCGCGACCTTGTCTATGTTCCCGGCCGCACGCGCTATCTTGCGGAGCCCGCAGATGCCGAAAGCGGGCTGCGTTTCCATGTCGCGCTCGTCGAACTGTCGCCGAGGAGCGACGGTCTGGTGGAGCTCCGACCCGCGCTTATCCGGCCTCGCCAGCCGTATCGCTGGCAGCCGCAATGAGAGCGCCCGCACAGACCGCGACTTACCCCCACGTTGATCAGTGATATAGTGCAATCCGTTTTCTGAAAAAACGGGGCTAAACAGGGAGAACAAATGAGAAAAGTTTCAGGTTTTACGATCATCGAGCTGGTGGTCGTCATCACGATTCTCGGCATCCTCGCGGCCGTGGCGCTGCCGAGGTTCTTCGATCTGCAGACCGATGCCCGCCGCGCGGCGGTACAGGGCGTCGGCGGTGCCGTCGCTTCGGGCGCTGCCATGAACTACGCCACCCGCATGGCGCAAAACGGGATCGCGGGAGCAGCAACGGCCATCAATGCGTGTACCACCGGCAATCTCGGCCTGGTGCTCACCGGAGCCTGGCCCACGGGCGTCACCGTCAGCGCCGGGACCTTATCGACGACCACCGCGACGGGCACTGCCGGCACCTGCGTGTTCAAGCACTCCGGCGATACGACCGTGACCGCCACGGTCAGCATCATCGCGGTGCAGAGCTAATC
>DATLGR010000463.1:0-2022 GCA_035540415.1 Burkholderiales bacterium
GGCCTCGTCGATGGCCAGCGCCGTTCGCAGCGCGCTAGCCATCGACGAGGCCGCCGCGGTGGCCGGCGGCTGCATGCACCGCTGCTACCGCGTGAGCATCGGCGGGGCGCTTCGCTTTCTCAAGACCAACGACGCGCGCCACGCGGAGGTGCTGCGCGCCGAGGCGGATGGGCTGGCGGCGCTGCGGGCGGCAGGGGCCAGCGCCCCGAGGCCGCTGGCGCAGGGCGTCGCCGGCAGCGACGCGTATCTGCTGCTCGAGTACCTGGAATTGCGCGACGGGGGAGACTTCGCCGCGCTCGGGAGCGCCCTCGCCGCCCTGCACCGCAACGCGGGGGAGCGCTACGGCTGGCATCGCGACAACTACATCGGCACCACGCCGCAGCCGAACGGCTGGGACGACGACTGGCCGCGGTTCTGGCTCGAGCGGCGGCTGCGGCCGCAGCTTGCCCTGGCGCGGCGCAATGGTTTTCGCCTGCCCGAGCCCGGCGTCGCAGCGCTCGCCGGGCACCGGCCGGCGCCTTCACTGCTGCATGGGGACCTGTGGCGCGGCAACGCCGCTTTCAGCGCCGTCGGACCGGTGCTGTTCGATCCGGCCGTGTACTACGGCGACCGCGAGACGGACCTCGCGATGAGCGAGCTCTTCGGCGGCTTCCCGCCGGCGTTCTACGAAGCCTACGGGCGGGACTACCCGCTCGCGCCCGGCTACGAGCAGCGCAAGCCGCTCTACACCCTGTACCACCTGCTGAACCACCTCAACCTGTTCGGCCGGGGCTATCTCGCCCAGGTGGAAGCGACGCTAGGCCTTCTGCTTGTCGGCTAGGAGCTTCTGCAGCTCGCCCGACTGGTACATCTCGCGCATGATGTCCGAGCCGCCCACGAACTCGCCGTGGACGTAGAGCTGCGGAATGGTGGGCCAGTTGGCGTACTGCTTGATGCCCTGCCGGATCTCGGCGTCGGCCAGCACGTTGACGGTGTGGAAATCGCGCACGCCGCAGGCGTTGAGCACCTGCACGGCAAGCGCGGAGAAGCCGCATTGCGGAAACTGCGGCGTGCCCTTCATGAACAGCACCACGGGGTGCGCCGTGACCTGCTCGCGGATGCGCTGTTGAGTGTCCATGGGCTTCATTCTACCGTCGCGACCGTGACCCGCGCGATGCCGGCGAGGTCGGGCCAGGTGCGCGCGTGCGCGAAGCCCGCCTGGCGCAAGAGCGCGCGCACGGCTGGCGCCTGGCCCAGGCCATGCTCCAGCAGGAGCGACCCGCCCGGCGCCAAATGCCCGGGCGCGCACGCCGCAATCTCGCGGATGGCATCCAGCCCGTCCGCGCCGCCGAGGAGCGCCGCCGGAGGCTCGTGGCGCAACGCCGGCAGGTGCGGATCGCCCATGGCCACGTAAGGGGGATTCGACACGATGGCCTCGTAGCGCTCGCCGCTGGCCGCCTGCAGCCAATGACCCTGGCGCAGCTCGACCTGCAGACCCAGGCGCTGCGCGTTGCGCCGTGCGAGCGCGAGGGCCGCCGCGCTCGAGTCCACGGCCACCACCCGCGCGTGCGGCCGGTGCCGCTTCAGCGCGAGCGCGATGGCGCCCGAGCCGGTGCCCAGGTCGAGCACGCTCGCGAAGGGCCGTGCCAAGGCGAGCTCCACTAGCAGCTCCGTCTCGGGCCGCGGGATCAGCACCGCGGCATCGACTTCGAGCTCCAGGCCGTAGAACTCCTTTCGCCCGAGCAGGTAGGCCACCGGCTCGCCGGCGCGGCGGCGCTCGGCGAACGCCGCAAAGCGCCGCTCCGCCTCGGGCGACAGGGGCCGCTGCGGATGCGCGAGGACGCTCGCCTCGGGCAGGCCGGCGGCCGCCGCGAGCAGCAGGCGGGCCTCGCGCGGCTCCAGGCCCGCCGCCGCCAGGGCCTGCGCCAGCGTCACGCCGACGCTTCTTCGGCGAGCTGGGCGAGCTGCTCGGCCTGCTGCTCGGCGGCGAGCGCGCCGAGGAGCTCGTCGAGCTCGCCGTCCATGATCCGGTCGATCTTGTAC
>DATLGR010000464.1:0-6134 GCA_035540415.1 Burkholderiales bacterium
GGTCGACGCGGCCGACGTCATCGTGTTCGTCGGCTGCCGCGCGGGCTCCGTGACCACCGAGCGCTGGCGCCATCCGGCGCCCGGGCAGGCGAGGATCGTGCATGTCGACGTCGACCCGGCGGTGCCGGGGCGCAACTACCCGGTCGACGTGCCGCTCGTGGGCGATGCGCGGCTTGCGCTCGCCGCGCTCGGCGAGGCCCTGGAGGGCGTGCGCCGTCCGGCGGATCTCGCCCTGGTCGAGGAGAAAAAGCGCGAGAAACGCGCCGCCTTCGAGGCGCTCGCGCGCTCGAGCGACGCGCCGATCAAGCCCGAGCGCGTGGTGGCCGAGCTCGCCGCGGCGCTGGACGAGGACGCGATCGTCGTCGCCGACCCCGGCACGCCGTGCCCGTACTTCTCCGCGTACTACCCGGTGCGCAAGCCCGGCCGGCATTTCTTCTCCAACCGCGCGCACGGCGCCCTGGGGTACTCGCTCGCCGCCGCGGTGGGGGCGCATCTGGGCCGGCCCGGGGTGAAGACGGTCGCGGTGATGGGCGACGGCAGCTTCGGCATGTGCGTGGGCGAGCTCGAGACGGTGGCGCGCCTCTCGCTTCCGATCACCTTCGTGGTGATCTCGAACGCGGTGTACGGCTGGATCAAGGCAGGGCAGAAGACGGGTTACGACCGGCGCTACTTTTCGGTGGACTTCGGCGTCACCGATCACGCCCGCGTGGCCGAAGCCTTTGGCGTGCGCAGCTGGCGCGTGACCGACGCGGCGGTCCTGGGAAGCGCGCTGAAAGCGGCGCTCGCGCACGGCGGCCCGGCGCTGGTGGACATCGTCTGCCAGCCGCTGCACGAGGCGAACGCGCCGGTGTCGGAGTGGGTCGCGTGATCGGGCACGGCCACCACGACATGGGCGGCGAGCCCGCCGGAAAGGTGGAGCCGGTCGAGCACGACTACGCCGACTGGGAGCGGCGCGTCGACGCGCTCATGGTGCTGTGCAGCGGCATCAAGGGGAAGCGCCGGCTGCTCACGGTGGACGAGCTGCGCAAGAACATCGAGGCGCTGCCGCCGGCGGACTACGATCGGCTCGCCTACTACGAGAAATGGATCGCCTCGCTCACGCAGACGCTCATCCAGCGCGGCGTCGTCACCACGGCGGAGCTCGCGCGCAAGATGGTGGAGGTGCAGAAGCGCCATGCGGCGTAGCCACCACGACCTGGGCGGGCAGCCCGCCGGCCTTGTCGAGCGCCACGAGCACGACTATGCCGACTGGGAGCGGCGCGTGGACGCGATGTGCGTGCTGCTCGGCGCCAAGCGCCTGCTCACGGTCGACGAGCGCCGCCTCGCCATCGAAACGATGGCCCCGGAGGACTACGACCGCCTCGCCTATTACGAGCGCTGGGTGGTGGCGCTCGGCCAGACGATGATCCAGCGCGGGCTCGTCACGACCGACGAGCTCAAGCGCAAGATGGTGGAGGTGCAGCGCCGTGGCTGAAGCGCGGTTCCGCCCCGGCGACGCGGTTCGCGTGGTCGAGGCCTATCCGCTGGGGCACATCCGCACGCCGCACTATATTCGCGGCAAGACCGGCATCGTGGAGCGCCTGTGCGGCGCGTTTCCGAACCCGGAGGAGCTCGCGCAGATGCGCGACGGGCTGCCGCCGGTGCCGCTGTACCGCGTGCGCTTCCGGCAGGCCGACGTGTGGCCCGACTATCGCGGCGCCGCCGGCGACGTGCTCGAGGTGGAGATCTACCAGCACTGGTTGGAGAAGCCATGAACGATCCCGGACCGTACCGCCCGCTCACCTACTTCCAGCTGATGGAGGTGAGCCTGCGCGAGCTGCTCGTGGAGAAGGGCATCGTGAGCGAGGCGCAGATCTCCGAGGAAGTCGAGGCGATGCGAAAGCGCGGCTACGAGCGCGGCGCGCGCGTGGTGGCGCGCGCCTGGACCGACCCGGCGTACAGGCAGCGCCTGCTCGCGAGCGGCACCAAGGCCTGCGAGGAGCTTGGCCTCGAGGTGCCCGCGCTCAAGCTGCTCGTGGTCGAGAACACGCCGCAGGTGCATAACGCCGTGGTCTGCACGCTGTGCTCGTGCTACCCGCGCATGCTGCTCGGCATCCCGCCGGAGTGGTACAAGTCCCGCAACTACCGCTCGCGCATGGTGCGCGAGCCGCGCGCCGTGCTCGCCGAGTTCGGCCTGCAGCTGCCCGACTCGGTCATCGTGCGCGTGCACGACTCCACCGCCGACATGCGCTACCTGGTGCTGCCCATGCGCCCTGCCGGCACCGAGGGCTGGAGCGAAGAGCGGCTCGCCTCCCTCGTCACGCGCGATTGCATGATCGGCGTCGCCGTCCCCACCGTTGCCCCGTAGCGCGATCCGCCCCATCGCCATCGTCCCGCTGGGCGACTGCGCGGCGTACATCGAATTCTCCGGGAAGCTCGACCTCGAGGTGAATGCGCTCGTGCAGCGCCTCGCCGCCGCGGTGCGCGCGCGCGCCACGCCCTGGATCCGCGACGTGGTGCCGGCGCTCGGCGGGCTCGCCCTGCACTACGACCCGGATCACCCCGCCGCGGGTCCCGAAGCCCTGCGTGCGGCGGCCACGCTGGTGCACGAGTGCCTGGAAGCGGGCCTCGATGCCGCTGAGGCCGCGCCGCGCCTCGTGGAGGTTCCGGTGTGTTACGGCGCGGACTTTGGGCCGGACCTCGAGGAGGTGGCGAAGAAAACCGGGCTTGCGCCCGACGAGGTGGTGCTTCGCCATGCCGCCGCCGAGTACCGCGTGCTGATGATCGGCTTCGCGCCGGGGCACGCGTACATGGGCGGCCTCGACCCGAAGCTCGGCGTGCCGCGGCGGCCGACGCCGCGGCTGCTGGTGGCGCCCGGCGCGGTGGCCATCGCCAACGAGCAGACGGTGGTCTATCCCTACGCCATCTCCGGCGGCTGGAGCGTCATCGGGCGAACGCCGTTGACGGTATTCGATGCCGGCCGCGCCGAGCCGAGCCTGTTCGCGCCCGGCGACCGGGTGCGCTTTCGCGCCATCGGCGCCGAGGCGTTCTTGAGCCTGCAGCATGAGCATCCGGGTCCATAGGCCCGGGCTGCTCACGACGCTGCAGGACTTCGGCCGCCACGGGCTGCAGCACGTGGGGCTGTGTCCGGGCGGCGCGATGGATCCGGTGGCGCTCGCCCTCGCCAATGCGCTGGTGGGAAACGAGCCGGGCGAGGCGGCGCTCGAGATCACGGTGATCGGCCCGGAGCTCGCCTTCGAGCACGACACGCTGGCAGCGCTGTGCGGCGGCGAGTTCCAGGGCGGCTTTCCGCACAACCGTCCGGTGCTCGTGAGCGCCGGCAGCCGGCTCAACGTCGGCCGCGCGGTGCGCGGGGCGCGCGCTTACCTCGCCGTGGCCGGCGGCTTCGCCGCGCCGCCGGTGCTCGGCAGCCGCAGCACTTTCCTGCCCGGCCGCTTCGGCGGCTTCGGGGGGCGGGCGCTGCGCCACGGCGACGTGCTGCCGCTGCGCGACCCGGCCGCCGCGGCGCGCTTTCGCACGCTCAAGAACACGCGCGGCGGCACCGTGCGCTGGTCGGCGCCGCCGCTGACGCTTCCCGACCGCGAGCCGATCGTGGTGCACGCGCTGGAGGGCCAGCACTACGGCAGCTTCGAGCCGGCCGCGCAGCGCGCCTTCGTCGACACCGTGTGGCGCGTGGCGCCGGAGTCGAACCGCATGGGCTTTCGCCTCGCCGGGCCGGCGCTCGTGCGCGCGCAGGGCGATGAGATACTATCCGGCCCGACCGCGCTCGGCACGGTGCAGGTGCCCGCGGCCGGCACCCCGATCGCGCTCATGGCGGACCATCAGACCACCGGCGGCTATCCGCGCATCGCCGAGATCGTGTCGGCCGACGTGCCGCGCCTTGCGCAGCTCGCGCCGGGCGGGCGCCTGCACTTCGTGCGCTGCGACCTCGCGATGGCGGGCGAGCTGCGCCGCCACCTGAGCGAGCGGCTCGGCGCCGCGCTGCGCGGCATCGCCTGGAACTACGGCCAATGAAGACCATCGACATCAACTGCGACATGGGCGAGAGCTACGGCGCCTGGAAGATGGGCGCCGACGCCGAGGTCATGCCCTACGTCAGCTCGGCCAACATCGCCTGCGGCTTCCACGGCGGCGATCCCGCCACCATCCGGCACACGGTGCGCCTCGCGGTGGATCACGGCGTCGCCGTGGGGGCGCATCCCTCGCTGCCGGACCTGCAGGGCTTCGGCCGCCGCGCGATGAAGATCACGCCGCAGGACATGTACGACCTCGTCGTCTACCAGGCCGGGGCGGTGGAAGCCTTCGCGCGCGCCGCCGGCGCGCGGCTGCACCACGTGAAGTGCCACGGCGCGCTCTACAACATGGCGGCGGGCGACGAAGCGCTCTCCGAGGCGATGGCGCGCGCGGTCAGGGACCTCGGCGGCGGCGTCATGCTGTATGCGCTCTCCAACTCGGTGATGATGGCGGTGGCGAAAAAGCAGGGCCTGCGCGTGGCGGGCGAAGTGTTCGCCGACCGCGGCTACGCCGACGACGGCACGCTCGCGCCGCGTGGGCGCCCGGGCGCCATGGTGGAGGATGCGCGCGTCGCCGCCGAGCGCGCGCTCAGCATGGTGCAGAAGGGCTACGTCCTCGCGCTCTCGGGCAAGCCGGTGCCGGTGTCGGCCGACACGCTTTGCCTGCACGGCGACCAGCCGGGCGCCGTCGCCTTCGCTCGCGCGATCCGAAGAACGTTCTCCGAGCAGGGAATCGCCGTCGCCGCACCCTGATGGCCGCCTGCGCGCTACCTCGGCGGCGGCATTCCAAGCGGCGCGTAGCAACTGCAGGAAGCGGCCTTGAGGCCCGCGTTGTCGAGAATCCGGATGTTGCCGCGGCTGTAGTCGATGAGCCCGCGTTCGTGCAGCGCCGACGCGGCCTCGGTCACGCCGACGCGGCGCACCCCCAGCATGTGGCCGAGAAACTCGTGCGTGAGATGAAACCTCGCCGAGCAGGCCCGGTCGCGCGTCATCAGCAGCCAGCGCGCGAGGCGGGCGTCGACCCGATGGAATCGATTGCAGGCGGCGGTCTGGGTGATCTGTGTCATCAGAGAGTGCGTATAGCCGTTCAGCGCACGCTGCAGAGCCGGGCTCGCGCCGAACGCCTTGCGAAAGCGCGCCGCGCTCATCTGCAGCGCGCCGCCCGCACCCTGCACCAGCGCGCGCACCGGCGAGACGGCGACGCCGAGCGCGAGCGGGATCCCGACCATGCCTTCGTGGCCCACCAGCCCGACCTCGAGCGCGGCATGGCCATCCACGACGGTGAGCAGCGACACCATCGACCTGCCCGGGAAGTAGACGTCGGGGATCGTCGCACCGGGTTCGTAGAGCACGTCGCCAAAGACGAGCGAGACCGGCGTGAGGCGCGGCAGGAGGGCGGAATACGCTTGGCGCGGCAGCGCCGCGAGCAGGCTGTTCGCGGGCCGTTCGCAGTGTTTGCGATCGAGGCGCTTGGACATGCCGCATTGTGCGCGCCGTGCAGCCGCGCGTATGTTCGCGCTCCGACATAGGAAGGACGCGCGCGCCGCAGCGTCTGCTGGCGCACAGAGGCGCAGCCCGGCAAGGCCCACACTGCGTGCTTGTTCAATCGAGAAGACCATGGCCATGCTGCACACGGTATTCACGCTCGGCTTCGCGGCCGGGCTCGCGCTCGGCGCCGCGAGCGCGCAGGCGCAGCTCCTGCAACCGCCGCCGGAGCGCCCCGACGCGCTGATGCGCGCAGCCACCTCCGAGGTCATCGCGGTCCTGCGGCAGGACCTCACGGCAGGCCGGCCCACCGACGTGGCGCGGCTGGTCGAGGACAAGATCCTGCCGCTGTTCGATTTCGACCGCATGACCCGCACCGCCCTGGCGCGCAACTGGCGGCTCGCCTCGCCCGAGCAGCAAGCCGCGCTCGTCTCGCAGTTCAGGACCCTTCTGGTGCGCACGTATTCCACCGCGCTTTCGGAGTATCGCGGTCAGGAGATCGAGTACCGGCCGCTGCGCGGCGCCGCAGGCGATACCGAGGTCCTGGTGAGATCGTTCTTGCGGCGGCCGGGCGCGGAGCCCCTCACGATCGACTACGACATGGAAGACGGCCTGTCGGGCTGGAGAGTCTTCGAT
>DATLGR010000465.1:0-9723 GCA_035540415.1 Burkholderiales bacterium
AGGGCGTGCGCATGTACACCGGCGACGACTTCAACTTTGCCGAGCTGATCGAGGGTGACGAGCACGGCCATTCCGACGCGCTCCTCGGCATCTTCGACTCGATCGCGCCGGCCGCTTCTCAGGCCCTCTCGCACCTTTCGGAAAACCGCAGGAGCGACTACCACGAGGTGCTTGCGCCCACCGTGCCGCTCTCGCGCCATATCTTCCGCGCGCCGACGCGCTTCTACAAAACAGGCGTCGTCTTCATGGCATGGCTCAACGGCCACCAGGACCACTTCGTCATGGTCGGCGGCCAGCAGTCGGCGCGCCACATCGAGCACTTCGCCGAGCTCTTCCGCCTCGCCGACGGCGCCGGGCTCCTCACCGACCCGCCGCTCGCCTGCGCGCGGATGAAGCAGCTTCTCGCCCTGCACGGCTGCGCTTGAATCTCTCGCTCAACACCGCGACCGTCCGCAAGCAGTGGACGCTCGCCCAGGCGATCGAGGGCTGCGTGCGCCACCGCATCCGCGGCATCTCGCCGTGGCGCGATCAGGTGGCTGACCTCGGGCTCTCCGCGGCGGTGAAAGCCGTCAAGGCGAATGGCCTCGAGGTCACGGGGCTGTGCCGCGGCGGGTTCTTCGCCGCGAAGAACTGGAAGGACGACAACCTGCGCGCCATCGACGAAGCGCACGCGCTCGGCGCGGCCTCCCTCATCCTCGTCGTCGGCGGGATGCCCGCCGGCTCCAGGGACCTCGCTGCCTGCCGCAGCCACATCCAGGACTGCATCGCCGAGGTCCTGCCGCACGCCCGCCAGGCCGGCGTGCCGCTCGCCATCGAGCCGCTGCACCCGATGCAGGTGGGGCGCGCGGCGGTGAACACGCTCGAGCAGGCGCTCGATCTCTGCGATGCGCTCGGCGCGGGCGCGGGCGTCGCCGTCGATGTCTACCACGTGTGGTGGGACCCCAAGCTCGAGGGCCAGCTCCAGCGCGCCCGTGGCCGCATCCTCGGCTATCACATCTGCGACTGGCTCCCGGAAACGCGCGACCTCTTCAACGACCGCGGCATGATGGGCGATGGCGTCATCGACCTGCCGCGCATCCGCGGCTGGGTCGAAGCCGCCGGCTACAGCGGCTTCCAGGAAGTGGAGATCTTCTCCGAGCGCGACTGGTGGCGGCGCGACCCCGACGAGGTGCTTGCCACCTGCAGGGCACGCGTCAGCGTCTGTTGAGGGCAGTCACCGCGCTCAGGAATTCGCCGACGAGGCGGTTGACTTCGGCCGGCGCGTCGAGCTGCACGAAATGGCCGGCGCCGGAAACGATCTCGATGCGCGCGGCCGGCGCGGTCGCGCGCACGAAGTCGAGCCATGGCGAGCTCTGGCCCGGCGCGAGCGAGCGGCGCTGGCCTGCCGCGTCGAGGAAGGTGCTCTGGATGACGAGCAGCGGCGCGCGCAGCGCACCGAGCGCGGCCTCCATCGCGCCGGCGTCCCAGCGGGTGAGGTCCTGCCATAGTGCGGTGCCGATGGCCGCCGGCAGCCGCCGCGCGCGCTGCACGATAGCCTCGTCGGCCGTCATCTGGCGAAAGAAGGCCTCGACGAACGCGGCATAGCCGGCCACGCCCTGCTGGGCAGCCGCCGTGAGGCGGCTGCCGTCGATGAGCACGAGGCCGGCGACGCGCTCGGGGTCGAGGCGCGCGGCTTCCAGGACCACGCGGCAGCCCATGCTGTGGCCGACCAGGATGCAGCGCTGGAGATCGAGGTGGCTGAGCAGCGCCGCGACGTCGCCGCCATAGTGGCCGATGGTGCACTCCTGCCGGCGCCCCGGCGTGGCGCCGTGGCCGCGCAGGTCGCAGGCCACGACCTCGTGCGCGGGGGCGAAGAACGCCAGCTGCTCGCGCCAGTCCTCGTGGCTGCAGGCAAAGCCATGGACAAAGGCGAGCGGCGGCGCGCCGCGCCCGCGATGCACGAAGTTCACTCTTCGGCGGCCGGGCGGTGCGCCGCGGCGAGCTTCTGCTGCAGCTGCGGCGGCGCGATCTCGTAGTGGCTGAACTCGAGGTTGTAGGAGCCGTGGCCGGCGGTCAGGGACTTCAGGCGCGCCGGGAAGTTCTCCAGCTCGGAGAGCGGCGCCTGAGCGCTGATCTGCACCGTGCCGGGCCGCGGCGTGTCGGAGCCCTTGATCTGGCCGCGGTGGCCGGAAAGCTCCCCGGCGATGTCGCCCATCTTGGTTTCGGGGGCCACGATCTCGACGTTCACGATGGGCTCGAGCACGATCGGGCGCGCCTTGCCCAGCGCATCCAGGAACGCCTTGCGCCCGGCGGACATGAACGCCACGTCCTTGGAGTCGACCGGGTGGCTCTTGCCGTCGTAGACGATGACCCGCACGTCCTGGATCGGGTAGCCGGCGACGAAGCCGCTGTCGAGCACGCTGCGCACGCCCTTCTCGACCGACGGGATGAACTGGTTGGGAATGGCGCCGCCCTTGACGCTGTCGACGAACTGGAAGCCCTGGCCGCGGGGCAGCGGCTCCACCTTCAGGAACACCTCGCCGAACTGGCCGGCGCCGCCGGTCTGCTTCTTGTGCCGGCAATGGCCCTCGGCCTTGGCGGCGATGGTCTCGCGAAACGGAATCGACGGCGGCCGGGTATCGAACTCGAGCTTGTACTGCGAGGACATCTTTTCGAGCACGGTGCGCAGGTGCATCTCGCCCAGGCCGCGCATGACCGTCTCGTTCGCCTGCGCGTTGTGCTCGATGCGAAAGCAGGGATCCTCGGCGGCGATCTTGTGCAGCACGTCGGACACCTTCTGCTCGTCGCCGCGCTTCTTGGGCTGCACGGCGAGGCCGAACACCGAGGTGGGCAGCTCGAGCGGCCGCGCGTGGACATGCGCGTCCTCGGGCGAGTCGTGCAGCACGTGGTCGAACTGGATCTCGTCCACCTTGGCGATCGCGCAGATGTCGCCGGGGAGCGCCTCGGCGACCTCGGTCTGCTGCTTGCCGCGCAGCTGGTACAGGTGGGCGGCCTTGATCGGCTTGCGGCCCTCGCCCACGAAGAGCTGGGTGCCGGGCGTGAGCCGGCCCTGATGCACGCGGAACACGGCCAGACGGCCGATGTACGGATCGATCTCGATCTTGAACACGTGCGCGAGCACGTGCGCGGCCGGATCGGGCGCGGCGCGCAGCGGTTCCTCGCGGCCCTCGCCGAGGGTCTTCACGTACACCGGCGGGTTGCCCTCGCCGGGATGGGGCAGCAGCTTCACGATCACGTCGAGCAGCTCCGCCACGCCGGCGCCGGTTTTTGCCGAGGTGAACACCACCGGCACGAGGTGGCCCTCGCGCAGCGCGCGCTCGAGCGGCTCATGCAGCTCGTCGGGGCTCACCTCGCCCTTCTCGAGGTAGGTCTCCATCAGCTTCTCGTCGACTTCCACGACCTGCTCGACGAGCCGCTGGTGCGCTTCCTCCACCGAGGAGAAGTCCGACTCCCCCGAAGGCGCGAAGAAGCAGTCGGACACGCGGCTGCGCCCGCGCGCCGGCAGGTTGAGCGGCAGGCACTCGCGGCCGAACGCCTCCTGGATCTGGCGCAGCAGCGCCTCCAGGTCCACATTGTCCGCGTCGATCTTGTTGACGATGACGATGCGGTCAAGCGCACGCCGGGCGGCCCACTGCAGGAAGCGCCCGGTCATCATCTCGATGCCGTTCTGCGCATTGATGACCACTGCGGCGGTCTCCACCGCGGCCAGGGCGGGCAGCGAGTGGCCGAGGAAATCCGGATAGCCGGGCGTATCGAGCAGGTGGATGCGCGTGTCGCCGCAGGCGAAGCTGGCCACCGCCAGCTTGAGCGAGTGCTGCAGCTGCTTCTCGAGCGGCGTGTAATCGCACACGGTGCTGCCGCGCTCGACGCTGCCGGGCGCCGGGATGGCTGCGGCGCGCGCGAGCAGCGCCTCGGCCAGCATGGTCTTTCCGGATCCGGACTGCCCGACGAGCGCTAGGGTCCTGATCCGTTCGATGGACTGTGGCACGGCCTGCCTCCTCTTCCGAGGGATTTATCTCACCGCCGCAGGCGCGCGGTCAAGTCGCTAGCAGGGATCGGGCTCCTTGGGCTTGGTGCATCCGCCGCCGCCGGACTCGACGATCCGCTGGTGCTCCTGCTGCTGCGTCTGCAGGCTCGAGGTGGTGCTCTTGTCCTTGCGCGCGGTCATCATGAGCAGCAGCAGCGCCGCGCCGCCGGCGGCCACCGCCCGGTCGTCGACGCCAAGGCCCGCGAAGCGCATCATTCGCGTATCCAGCCGCACGACCTGGTGCTCCCGCTTGCCTTGCAGCTGCAGCCCGAACGTCGGGCCGGGGTCCTTGCCCGTGCCCCCCCGGTCGAGCGGGATGCTCACGTAGAACATCGTGGATGTGCTGGTGTCGTTCGACTCGAACGACCAGGCCGGCACGGGGAGCAGCAAGAGTGTCGCGAGCGCGATCGCAGCCGGTTTCTTGAAGGTCATCGCTTGCCCCCTCCAGACAGGGCAAGCTCAGCGTATCGATCCGGCGACAGTCCCATCCATCATGCCGGCGCACCGGCGCATAGGCCGGCAGGCGCAGGCCGTGATGCGCGAGGACGGGGGAGCTACTTTTTGGTGTCTTTGGCCTCGAGGAGCTCGGCGCGCTTCTTCAGCGTGTCCTCGAGCTTCGAGCGCGGAACGAGGAGCACGTGCTGCGCGAGCAGCTTCTCGTGCGCCAGGCGCTCCTCGACCTTCTTCAGCCGCTCGGCGTCCTTGTCGATCGGGCGCAGGGCGCCGGTGGCGCTGAAGGTCACGAAGTAGTTCTCGCCCTCGAGCCGCCCCACGCGGATGACGTAGGCGAGCCCCTCGAGCGTGGTGGCCTCGATGACGGTGGGCTGCTCCAGGCCCGTCTGCTTCGCGCCGGGCGGCGCCACGTCGGCGAGCTCGAGCAGGCTGAGCGAGTAGGAGGCGGAATTGGCGCGCGCCACGTCCACCTTCTCGCCGGGACGCGCGCCGGCGAGGCGCCAGTCGGCATTGTCGCCATCGCGCTCGATGCGCCAGCCGCCGCCGTCGGGGTAGCGAACTTCCAGCGTCTTCACCTTCTCGACCTGGAACGAGGTGCGGTCGATCCAGTCGGCGCTCGCCGCGCTCGCCTGGGTCAGCGGATCGGCGACGAGGTAGACGCGCTCGGGCTGCGCCGGCAGGAGCACGAAGCGCCCGTCGGCGCGGGCCGTCTTCGGGTCGTCCACTTCGCGCCGGAAATACTTGCGCCCGACCAGCAGCTCGCCGAGCGTCTTGTCCTCGGCCGAGGAGAACGCCACCCGCGTCGCGCCCTCGCCATGCAGCTCCAGGCGGGCGCGGTCCTTCTCGCCGAGCGGCTCGCTCTGGCCGGCCTTGAGCGAGAGCGCCTGCAGCACGAACGCGCGCACGCGCGCCACATCGGCGGGGAAGTCGGCGCGCTCGGCGAGCGTCCACCGCCCATCCTTCAGCCGCACCGTGAGGGTACGCTGCGGCTCCGCGATGCGGATCGCGGCGACCTCGGCGGCCTTGAGCTCGGGCAGGAGCTGCCGCCCGAGCGTATCGGCAGCCTCGGGGCGCTGGGTGCGCTCCTGCTGCCGGTAGAGCAGCGCACCGCCGCCCAGCATGGCGAGGAGCACCAGCAGGACGAGCGCGGTGCGCGCGCTCATCCGCGCCTCCGGCGAAGCGCGAGCGCGGTGCCGAGCCCCGCGAGCGAGACGAGCAGGGGCATGAGCGCGATGTTGGCCACCTTGGTCCAGAACACCAGGCTCTCGGCGTCCTGGCGCAGATTGCGGCGAACCTCCTTCAGCGCGAGGCGGCTCTCGGCGACGGTCTTCTTGAAGCGCTCGAGCTCGGCCTGCTGCTCGGGGCTGAGGATCTGGCCGGACTTGCCGGCGGCGCCCTGCGCCTTCTGCAGCTCCTGCAGCTTGGCGCTGGTCTTCTGCAGCTCCTCCTCCAGCGCCTGGATCTTGCCGAAGTACTGCTTCTGCGCTTCGGCCTCGAGCTCGCGCACCACCGTGAGCGGCCGGAACGCCGCGGCGCGGCTGCGCAGCGAGATGAGGGCGTCCCCGGCGGCGAGGTGCTCGACCATGCCCATCGCGAAGGCGAGGTTGCCGTTGGAGGGCACGACGATGCGCCGGCCGAACACCTCCTGCACGTCCACCGCGGCGCCGTCGGCCAGCATGTCGACGTCGGCCACCAGGATCACGGCGTTCTCGCCGGCCGCCTCGCGCAGGCGCGGCGTGTCCGCCACCGGCTTGTCGCCGTCCTTGAGGCCGTCGGGGAAGGCGGTGCGGAATCGCCCCGTGAGGCGCACCGCGAGGGGCTTCTCCGTGCCCGAGGGCTTGAAGGCGCGCGTCGCCTCGTCGCCCGACTTGGTGGCGTTCGCGTTGTCCACCAGCATGGAGTTCGGCGAGCTCGTCACGAGCGGCGTCGCCTGCAGCCCGCGCTCCTGCGCGCCCGCCACGTCGAAGGCGCCGCCGAAGGCGTAGAGCAGCGTCTCGATCTGGCCGGCCACGATGTCGTCGCGGTTGAAGGCCGTGCGGTTGAGCGAGAGCACGGTCGGGGTATAGCGCTGGCCGCCGCCGGAGCCGAACACCACGTCGGAGACCACCTTGCCCGGGTCCATGCCGATGCCCCAGGCCTTGAACAGCGTCGGCAGCGTGGAGCTCGAGGGCTGCGGCGGAATGCCCGGCATGGTGGGCATCTGGTCGAAATAGGCGTACGGATCGACGAACACGATCAGCTTGCCGCCGCGCAGGACGAACTGGTCCAGCGCGTACTCGGTGTGCGGCTGCACGTCGCGCGGGTGGATCAGCAGCAGCACGTTCACGTCCTTGTCGATCTCCTTGGCCGTGAGCGGCACCTCCTTCACGTCGAACTCGCGCCGCAGCTCGTTGGCGAGCACCCAGGGCTCGGAGCTCTGCCGGGTGAAGGGATTGAACTTCTCGCCCATCACCGGCAGCCCCGCCATGAGGCCCACTTTGGGGCGCTCGCCGGAGCCCACGCGCGCGATGGCGCGGATGAGGTCGTACTCGAGCAGCCGCTCGCGCTGCGGCGCGATGGCCGGGATCGCCTGCTTGCGGTCGAGCTGGCTTACGGCGATGCCGAGGTAGAACTGCTCGCCGGTGTAGAGCTGCTGCGGCTCGATGCCGTCGAGCTGCGCCGCGTCCTCCTCGTCGGAGTCCGGCCGCGGGTCGTAGCGCTCGATGACGAGGTTTGCGCCTGCCACCTGCTTGAACTCGCGCACCAGGCTCTCGACGCGCTGCGCGAACCCGCGCAGCGGCACCGGGACCGACTCCCCGCGCGAGATGTACAGGCGCACCTTCACCGGCGCTTCGAGCTGCGACAGGATCTGCCGCGTGCCCGGCGATAGCGTATAGAGCCTGCCGTCGGTGAGGTCGATGCGCGCGGGCACCCGCGAGGCGAGGAAGTTGACCGCGATCAGCACGAGGAGCAGGGCGACGAGGCCGACGGCGGAGTACAGCAGCTGTTCGTTTCGTTTCATGGAGGGCTAGCCGGCGCGGTGGCCGCGGATGATGACGCCGGTCGCAAACAGCGCGAAGCCGATCACCGAGAGGAAGTAGGCGAGGTCGCGCAGATCGATGACGCCGCGCTGGAAGCCGTCGAAATGGGTCACCACCGAGAACGCGGCTACGGTGTCCACCATCGCCGGGCTCGCCCAGCGCGTGAGCAGATCGGTGACGGGATTGAACCCGGCGAGGATGAGGAAGAGGCAGATCACCACGGCGAGGATGAAGGCGACCACCTGGTTGCGCGTCATCGCCGAGGTCATGCAGGTGACGGCGAGGTAGGCGCCGGCGACGAAGAAGCTTCCCAGGTAGCCCGCGGCGATGACGCCGTTGTCGGGCTCGCCCAGCACGTTCACCGTGATTACCGTGGGGAAGGTGAGGGCGAGCGCCACCGCGAGGAAAATCCACGAGGCGAGGAACTTGGCGAGGATCGCCTGCCACGGCGCCACCGGCATGGTGAGCAGCAGCTCGAGCGTGCCCGAGCGCCGCTCCTCGGCCCACAGCCGCATGCCGACCGCCGGCACCAGCACGAGGTACAGCCACGGGTGCCAGCCGAAGAAGGCGGCGAGGCTCGCCTCGCCGCGCTCGAAGAAATTGCCGGCCGTGAAGGTGAAGAACCCGGTGAGGAGCAGGAAGATCACCAGGAACACGTAGGCCACCGGCGAAGTAAAGTAGCTCGCCAGCTCCCGCTTGACGATGGTGCGGATGGCTCTCATTGCGGGGCCGGGGCCTTGATCGTGTCGGGAAGCGTGATGCGGCGGAACACCTCGTCGAGCTCGCCGCGCTCGCTGTACATGCCCTCGACCTTCCAGCCGTGGTGGTTAACGAGCTCCACCACGGCCTGGGCGAGCTCGCCGGCCCGCGCCTTGTCCTGCGGGTAGACGCGGAAAGCGCCGTTCAGCGCCTCGACGCGCCCGAGGCGCGAAAGTGCCTCGGCGTTCGCGCCGCGCGCCGACAGCGTGACCGCGCCGGCGAGCTCCGACATGCCGCGCAGCTCCTCCGGCGTGCCGTTGGCGACGATGCGCCCGCGGTCGATGATGATGGCGCGCGTGCAGGCGGCATCGACTTCCTCGAGGATGTGGGTCGAGAACACGATGGCCTTCTTGCGACCGAGCTCGCGGATGAGGTTGCGCACCTCGTGCTTCTGGTTCGGGTCGAGCCCGTCGGTGGGCTCGTCCATGATCAGCACGTCGGGGTCGTGGATCAGCGCCTGCGCAAGGCAGGTGCGGTGCTTGTAGCCCTTGGACAGGGTGTCGATCGACTGGTGCAGCACCGACTGCAGGAAGCACAGCTCCACCACGCGCGCGACCGCCTTGTTGCGCGCGGCGCCGGCCAGGCCGCGCAGCTCCGCCGCGAAGCGCAGGAATCCCCGCACCGTCATGTCGGGATAGGCGGCGGCGTTCTCGGGCAGATAGCCGATGAGGCGCTTGGCCTCGAGCGGCGCCTCGACCACGTCGTAGCCGCCCACGCTCACCCGCCCGGCCGTGGGCGGCATGAAGCCCGTGATCATGCGCATGGTCGTCGACTTGCCCGCCCCGTTGGGGCCGAGAAAGCCGAGCACTTCGCCTCGCTCGACGGTAAATGAAATTCCGTCGACCGCTCGCTTCGCCCCGAAGGACTTCACGAGGTTGTCGATCTTGATCATGTGCTTTTGGGGTGATCCCCCTCCTGCTTCAAGGGCCCGGATTATAAGTGCGCTCCGGGCGCCCAAACTCCGATTTAGTCCGCGCTGCGCGCTTTTCGTTCAATCAGGGGGCGCCAACGGCGGGCGCGTCAGAGGCGCCGCGTTTCGGCGAGGTGGCGCCGCCAATAGGGCGCATCGAGCCGGTCGGTGCGCACGGTGCGGCCCGAGGAGGGCGCGTGCACGAAGCGACCGCCGCCCACGTAGAGGCCCACGTGCGAGAAGCGCTTGCCCTCCTGGTGGAAAAAGACGAGATCCCCGCGGCGCAGGTGCGCGCGCGGCACGGGGGCGGAGGCGGCGAGCTGCGCCTCGGTGCTGCGCGGCAGCCGCACGCCCGCCTGGCGGTAGCTGAACTGCACGAGGCCGCTGCAATCGAATCCCGCGGCGGGGCTCGCCCCGCCCTGCCGGTAGGGTCGCCCGACCATTTTCAGCGCATGGTCGGCGGCGGCGCCCGCCGCGTCGGCCCCCGCGGTGATGCGCTCGACCGGGACGCTCGCGCAGCCGCCGAGCGCCCCGAGCACGAGAGCGGCGCTCGC
>DATLGR010000466.1:0-1887 GCA_035540415.1 Burkholderiales bacterium
CGTGCTCTGGTCGGCCGCCGGCGGATTCGGCGACCCGCTCGAGCGCGATCCCGCGCGCGTGCAGGCCGACGTCGAGAACGGTGATGTCTCGCCCGAAGCGGCGCGCGACATCTACGGCGTCATCCTGGGCGACCCCAAGGCAACCGAGGAAAACCGCGCACGGCTGCGCAAGGGCCGCATCGGAAACCCCTCCGGCCGCAAGCTCGACGGAAAAGAGGCCCTGCGCGCCACCGAGAACCTGGCCGTCCGGGGCGGGCGCTGGTGCTGTGCGAAGTGCGCCACCGACCTCGGCCCCTTGGGCGAGAACTACAAGGCCGGCTGCGTGCGCAACGATCTGCCGATCAAGGCCTCCAACCCCATCGTCGGCGACCCCGCGCGCTTCATCGACCCGGTGCCGCAGTTCCGCCAGTTCTGCTGCCCCGGCTGCGGCCTCGCGATCGAGAACGAGATCGCCATCGCGTCCGACCCCTTGCTCGAGGACGTGACGCTCCGCCTGCCGCGGCGCTAGTCGCGCATCATGTCGAGCGGGGTCTTGCCCGGCGGCAGCTTCGGGCGCCGGCGCAGCGACTCGGCCGGCTCGCCGCGCTCGTAGCGGGCGACGAGCTCTTCGGGCTCGAAGAGGATGCCGATCGGGTTCTCGGCGAAGTTCTGGCGCATGAACTCGGTGGCCTCTTCGGCGGTGGCGAAGTTGTCGATCTGCAGCTCGACGCGGTTGCCGTCGGGGTCGCGGTAGTACATCGACGTGGTGGGGCCGTGGTTGACGCACCAGTAGGGCTCGATGCCCAGGCCCTTCAGGCGGCGGTAGGTGTAGAGCAGCTCGCCGAGATCGCGATAGGTGAACGCGGTGTGGTGCAATCCGACGCGCACGCCCGGCTCGCGCTCCGCGACGCCGGGCAAGGCGCCGATGGCGATGCGGTGGTGCTCGTCGTCGTAGGTGAGGAAGCACAGGATCGGGTCCTCGTAGACGACCTTGGCTTCGAGCACCGTGAGATACCAGTCGCGCATCCGCGCCAGGTCGCGCGTGGCGAGCACGAGGTGCGCGAGCTTCGCGGGCGACACGGCGCCGGCGGGCGCCGGAATCCTGCGGCGGGACGGGGTTGCGATTTCCATGAGGCACTCCCAGGACGTTGGAGACGCGGCATGAATGCTACTCCGGCCGGCGAGCGCCTTGCGAGCCATGATAAGGTGCCGACGGTCCTGTAATCTTCCATGGGCGAATGAGTTTCGACAAGGTCAGCTACGAAGAAGCGATGCGCCGGGCGCGCGACTGCGTGCCGCTGCTCAAGAGCCGGGCGCAGAAGTGCGAGGAGGCGCGCGTGCTGCTTGCGGAGAACGAGCGGCTGCTGCACGAGACGGGGCTGTTCCGCTATCACCAGCCCCGGCGCTTCGGCGGCATGGAGCTGCCGTTCGTCGCGGTGGTCGACATCGTGGCGGAGCTCTCGCGCGGCTGCCCGTCCACAGCCTGGAACGTGGGCAACCTCGGCTGCCACCACTGGGTGCTCGCCTACTACGAGCCCAAGGCGCAGCACGAGGTGTGGGACGAGAATCCCGACGCGCTCATCGCCTCGTCCATCGCCCTGGCGGCGGGCCGCGGCCGCAAGGTGAAGGACGGCTTCGTGGTGAGCGGCCGCTGGCCGTTCTCCTCCGGCGTGGACAACTCGCAGTGGAACATGCTCGCCGTGACCGTATACGGCGACGACGGAAAGACGCCCGTGGACTGGCGCCTGTGCCTCGTGCCGGCGAAGGACTACACCGTCATCGACACCTGGTACGCCATGGGCATGGTGGGCACCGGCAGCAAGGACATCGAGGCGAAGGAGGTGTTCGTGCCCGAGCACCGCGCGCTCGCGCTTACCCGCACGCGCGGCGGGCTCGAGCACCCCGGCG
>DATLGR010000467.1:0-2734 GCA_035540415.1 Burkholderiales bacterium
CAGGCGTGTGCGTCGACGACCTGCAGCGCGTGGAGAACATCGTCTACGCGCGCCGCCGCGTGAAGCGCGGCGAGGCGCTCTTCAAGGCGGGCGACGCGTTCAGCGCCGTGTATGCCATCCGCAGCGGTTTCTTCAAGACAAGCCTCATCGACGACGAGGGCCGCGAGCAGGTTACCGGCTTCTTCATGGGCGGCGAGCTCCTCGGCATGGACGGCGTCGGCGCCGGCCGCTACCACGGCCACGCCATCGCCCTCGAGGACAGCGAGGTGTGCGTGATGCCCTTCGCCCTCATCGAGGAGATGTCGCGCGAGGTGCCGGCGCTGCAGCGCCACCTGCACACCGTGCTCGCCCGCGAGATCGTGCGCGACCACGGCGTGATGATGCTGCTCGGCTCGATGCGGGCGGAGCAGCGCCTCGCCACCTTCCTCATGAACCTCTCGCGCCGCTTCGTGCGCCGCGGCTACTCCTCGTCCGACTTCCACCTGCGCATGACGCGCGAGGAGCTCGGCAGCTACCTCGGGCTCAAGCTCGAGACGGTGAGCCGGCTGTTCTCGCAGTTCCAGAAAGACGGCCTCATCGACGTCAACCAGAAGCACGTGCGCATCCTCGACATCGCCGGCCTCGAAAAAGTCCTCGCCGCCCGCTAGGCCCAGCACCGCAAAAACAGGGACGTACCCCATTTTTCCGAAGAAATGGGGTACGTCCCCATTTTTTCTATAGCCAGCCGCGACGCTCGAGCAGGGCGAGCACCTCGGCGGCGGCCTCCGCGGGCGTGCCGCGGGCGCCGGAGACGACGAGCTCCGGCGAGAGCGGCGGCTCGTAGTCGGTCTGCACCCCGGGCAGGGTGCGCACGTTCTTCGACTTGTACAGCCCCTTCGGGTCGCGCGCCGCGCACACCTCGATCGGCGTGCTCACGTACACCTCCGCGAAGCGCAGGATGGCGCTGCGCGCGCGGCTGCGGTACTCCCGGCGGTTGGCCGTGGCGTCGAAGATCACCGCCACCTCCTTGGCGAGCAGCGCGCCGATGTCGGCGAGCGCGCGGTAGAAGAACTGCCGTTCGGCCTCGTCGTACCGGGCGGAGGGCGTGAGCTGGGTGCGCATCACGTCGGACTCGAGCACCGCCACGCGCACCCCGCGCGCCTGAAGCTCCGCCAGGAGCGCCCCGGCGATCGCGCTCTTGCCCGATCCCGACAGCCCGGTGAGCCAGAGCGCGAAGCTCACAGGCCGCAGTACTCGTTGGCGCGCCGCGGCTCGAAGCGCGCCTCGGCAAGCACGTTGAGGACGAAGCGAAGGAGCTGCTGGCGCAGCCCCTGCTCCAGGCTCGGGTACCACACGGGGTTGGCCATCACCAGGCCGCGGAAGGCGAGAAACGGCGCCGCCACCTCGAGGAGCTCGCGGTCGCCCGAGCGCTCGAGGTAGCGTTCCCAGAAAAGGCGCCACAGCGCGTCGAAGTCGCCCGCGAGGCGCCCATCGCGCTGCAGCGAGAAGAACAGGTAGTTGAGCGTCAGGCAGGCGACGTCGTCGGCCGGCTCGCCCCACTCGCCGCGCGAGCGGTCGAGCGCGGTGAAGTCCATCCCCTCGCGGAAGAGGATGTTCCAGGGATGGAAGTCGCCGTGCACCTGGCGCAGCCGGTGCGCGCGGCGCTTGAGCCTCCAGCGCCACTCCAGCGCGCGGCGCTCGACCTCGCGCACCGCGTCGTCGAACGCCGGCGGATAGCTGTCGGCCACGCCAAAGATGCATTCGCCGTGCCCCACCAGCTCGCGGATGCGCCGCGCGTAGAGCTCCCCCGGCGGGCCGGCAACGCGGTGGATGTCGACGAGGTAGTCGCAGAGCGCCTCGGCGCGGCCGCGGTCGAGCGCCCGCAGCGGCTCGCCGCGCTTGAGGCGCAGGAGATCGTCGGCGTATTCGGCGCCCTCGACGAAGTCCACCAGCATGAAGAGCTCGTCCGCGTCTCCGAGCGGCACGAGCTCGCCGCGCTTGCGCACCGCGCCGACGTCGAGCGAGGCGACGTGCCGCGGCAGCCGGCCGAAGGCGTCGTGCGCCCACAGCATGAGGCTCGCGCGGTCGGCCATGTGCTCGTGGCCGAACGGGCCGGGGCGCACGCTCTCGAGCACCGCGCGCCGCGCGCGGCCTTCCACCTCGTAGTCGAGCCGCAGCGGGATGCCGTAGCCGTAGCCCTTGTCGCCCTGCCGCCCGCCGCCCATCGGCGTGACGCGCACGTTGCGCACCGCCGCGCCATGCACGCGCGCGAGGTAGGGCGCGAGCGCTTCGGGCATGAAGGGCGTGGCGGTCATGGCGCGAGCCGATGCAAATCAGATGCCCGCAGCGTGCCCGAACGCCGCAGCGGCCCGTTGACGCAGATCAAGCGCGTGCGTCAGCGTGCGACCAGGATCGAGACCGGCGAGAGGCTGAGGGCGCCCTGCGCCACGCTGCCGAGGAGCAGGCGCGCGGAGCCGCGCGTCGAGCGCGCGCCGACCACCAGCACGTCGGCGCGGCGCTCGTCCACCACGTCGAGCAGCGCCGCGAGCGGCTCGCCGACGAAGGCAAGCGGGCTAACGCGCCAGCCGCGCCGCTCGAGCGGACCGACCGCGGCGAGCAGCGACGCCTGAACCTTCTTCAGGCGCTCGCGCCGGCGCCGTGCGTCCTCGCCCGGGAACAGCGGCGGCAGCGCCGAGGGCCCCGCCACGCCGACGAGGAACAGGCGGTTCCCCGTCGGGGGCTCGAAGCGCTCGAG